>DATHEQ010000001.1:0-3527 GCA_035318505.1 Polyangiaceae bacterium
GGACGAGCTGCGCGTGCACCTCGGTTACCGCTATTTGCAGCTCGCCGATCCCGGTGGCGCTTGGTTCTCCGCGTCGCTCGCCCCCGTAGGTCAGAACGCGCAAAACGACGCAGCGTTCCTGGGACACGAGCTCGACGGTGCCGTGACCTTCGCACCGTTCGAATCGCTCACCATTCGCGGTGGCTACGGCGCGCTCATCACCGGCGAGGGGGCGCGCGCGATTCTTTCCGGCAGCAAGAACGGCGGACCCAGTCTTTTATCGGCGGCCTTTCTGCAGGTGGAAGTTTTGGCTCCGTAACACCTCATTCGCGGGGAAACAGCGTCCCCGAGATGAAGCGACGAGCTCGGACGGCCCTGCACCCTCGAGCATCGCGCCCGAACGAGGTGGCGAGCGGCTCAAGGTTTGTTCGTTTCCGACGCTCTCCAGAGGACACCTTCTCGTCGAAGGCGGAGGTCTGCTCTGAACGCGCGATCCGTTCGACTGCTCACACTGCTTGTCGCCGCCCATGGCTGCGGTGGCGAGGATGTGAGCAATACGAGTGGAATCCCGTCGGATGCAGGAGAAGGTGGGCTGATCACCGCAGGTCCTTGCGGGATGGATCGCTGCATTTGTCAGCCCGGCGAGGCCAGCTGCGCGGACGGTAAGGCGAAAGCCTGCAAGGCCGACGGTTCGGGTTTCGTCGAGTTCGAGTGCGACCCCGTGCAGGGCATGACTTGCGAACCAAGCGGCTGCAAAGGGCGCTGCGCGGAAACCTGGACGACGACGAGCTACATCGGGTGTGACTATTACCCGACCGTCACGCTCAATCCGGTCTGGAGCGGATTCGATTTTGCGGTCGCTGTCGGCAATGCCTCCGATGCACCGGCCCACCTCACCATCACCCGGGGATCGGCGATGGTTGCGACGGATACCGTCGACAAGGACGGCATCCGCATCTTCAAGTTGCCCTGGGTGCCAGAGCTCAAAGGTGGTGACGTGAACGCGTGCCAGAACCCGCCCGAACCGGGCAACACGCGCATCGTCGCGGGAGGCGCGTATCGCCTACGCTCCGACGTGCCGGTGACGGCCTACCAATTCAGCCCGCTCGCGTACGAGATCACACCCGTCCCCGCAGAGTGCCCGGTGGGGACCCAGTGTCCAGGGGGGAACGACCCCGCCTGCAAGTCATTCTCGAACGATGCGTCCCTCCTTTTCCCGGTCAATGCGCTCACCGGCAACTACACCGGCCTCGCGTGGCCCTCGGGATCGCAGCGGGCGGGATTTCTCGCGGTGACCGCGACCGAAGACGATACAGACGTGAGCGTCGTCGGGCGCGGCGTGTTCGCGGCGGGCGCCGGCATCGACGCGTCGGGCAACGGGCGGGTGAAGCTTGCGCGAGGTGACGTCCTCGAGCTCATCGCCGATCACGTGGTGCCTGCCAAAACGTACGGGGCCGATCTGAGCGGCACGCTCATTCGCGCGTCGCGACCGGTGCAGGTCATCGGTGGCCACTCGTGCGCCAACATTCCCAACGCGGCCGCCGGCTATTGCGATCATCTGGAGCAGGCGTTGTTTCCGGTCGAGGTGCTCGGCAAAGACTACCTCGTCACGTACCCCGCGGCGGTGGCCAGCGAGTCGCCTCATGTCATTCGCGTCGCGGCCGTGGTCGACGGCACCACGATTACGTTCGATCCGCCGATCGCTCCTCCCGCGACGCTCGGCCCCGGCGATCCGGTGTTGCAAATCGACGGTGTCACCACGGACGTCCACATCCACGCCGACAAGGCCATCCTCGTCGCGCAATACATGCAAGGTTCGACGTCGGTTCCCAGCAATACCGGCGACCCCTCGATGTCGCTCGCGATTCCGAGCGCGCAGTTCAGGACGAGCTACATCTTCGTGGCGCCGCTCACGTACGACGCCAATTTCGTCAATGTCATTGCGCCCAAGGGAACGACCGTTTCGGTAGACGGCAAGGCGCTGGCGAGCTCGCAATTCGTGAGCATCGGAAGTTCGGAGTTCGCAGTCGCGCGCCACCCGCTCGACGGCAGCGATGTGCACAAGGTCGCCGCTTCGGCGAGCGTCGGCATCGTCGTCTACGGGTATGGCAAGGACACGAGCTACATGTATCCCGGCGGTCTCGATTTGAAACGAATCACACCGCCGCCCATCAAGTGAGCACCATAGGAGTCGCATCATGAGCAGTCCCCCGCGCGTCACGTCCACCGTCGGCAATGCAACGAACCGCATGGCCTCACCTCGGGGCGGCCGGCTTGCGGCGATGGCTGCCGTTTCGTTGCTCGCCGGCGTGGCGGCAGTCGCCTGTGGATCGAGTGAGACGGGCGCAGCATCGGGCGGCACTGCGATCACGACCGCGACGGGCGGCTCGGGTGGCGGCGGCAACGCCGATGGATCGGTGGGCGGCTCGGGCTCGGGCGCGACGGCAGGTGCAGGGGGCGCGGCGGGTGCAGGAGGCGATCCCGGCGGATCCGGCGGTTCCGGCGGCACCCTCGGTCCCGGTGGTGCCGTAGGCACGGGCGGCGCAGCAGGGTCCAGCGTCTGCACGCCGACCACGTGCGCCGCGCAGAGCGTCTCGTGCGGCTCGATGTCGGACAACTGTAACGGCACGCTACAATGCGGAACGTGCCCCGCGGGCAAGGTCTGCGATCCCAAAAGCCGCGGCTGCGTCGATAGCAAGACGATCTGTGAAAATGGCCGCGCGATGTGCGGCTCGATCGCCGACGCTTGCGGATCGCCGATCGACTGCGGCACTTGTGCGGCAGGCCAGATCTGCAACGGCGCAACGGGCATGTGCCAGGGCTGTGTGATGAAGACCTGCGACGCCCGCTGCGGCAAAGTCCCCGATGGATGCGGGGGCGATCTCGATTGCCCGGGATGCGGCGCGAGCCAGGTTTGCGACGCCGTCACCAAGACTTGCGGTCCTTGCGCGCGCATCACCTGCGATGCGGCGGGCGCGGAGTGCGGAACCATCTCCGACGGCTGCGGCGGGATGCTGACTTGCGGAAAAGGATGTCCGGCGACCGAGACCTGCGCGAAGAACGTCTGTAAGCCGGCGTCGCCGCCCGCGGAGTGCAAACGCCAGGGGAAAAATTGCGGCACCGTCATCAACTCTTGTACCGGCGCGCCGGTCACCTGTGGGACGTGCGCCGACGGCGAATTCTGCGTGGACAACGTTTGCAAGAGCTGCGTTCCCAAGACGTGCGCGGCGCTCGGGAAGAACTGCGGGACCGTGAGCGACGGCTGTGGGCGAATGCTCAACTGCGGCACGTGCGTGGGGGGCGAGACCTGCGGCGGCGACGGCACGACCAACGTGTGCGGCACGTGCAAACCGAAGACCTGCGGACCCAACAGCTGCGGAGCCATCAGCGACGGCTGCGGCAAGCAGATCGAATGCGGCAACTGCACGGTGGCGGGAGAAACGTGCGGCGGCTCGGGTACGACCAATGTCTGCGGCGTGTGCACGAAAAAAATGTGCACCGGAGAAAGCTGCGGGATCATCAGCGACGGATGCGGCGGACAGATCGAC
>DATHEQ010000002.1:0-3746 GCA_035318505.1 Polyangiaceae bacterium
TCATCGGGCCAAGCTGCCCGATGCATTGAGGTAAAAACGTGCCCATTTTCGAGTCACGCATCGATCCGCGCGCCCCCATCTTCGCCGAAAACCGCGAGCGCATGCTGGGGCGGGTGCTCGAAATTCGCAGCCTCGAGCAAAAGGTTCGCGACGCTTCCGCCCAGGCGACGGAGAAATTCAAAGCGCGCGGCCAGCTGCTCCCGCGCGAGCGCATCGCAAAGCTGCTCGATCCGGGACGGCCGCTCATCGAGCTCTCGTCCTTGGCCGGCTACAAGATGCACGACGATGACGGAGCGGAAAACATCGCCGGTGGCGGCAGCATCATCGCCATCGGCTTCGTCGAAGGCGTGCGCTGCATCGTGGTCGCCAACGACAGCGCCATCAAAGGTGGATCGATCTCGCCCATGGGGCTGAAGAAGAGCCTGCGCGCGCAGGAGATCGCCTTCCAATTCAAGCTTCCCATCGTCAATCTCGTCGAGAGCGGCGGCGCCAATTTGCTTTATCAGTCGGAGATCTTCGTCGACGGGGGGCGCGTGTTCGCCAACATGGCGCGCCTTTCGGCCCTGGGAATCCCGCAGATCACCGTCGTGCACGGCTCGTCCACGGCCGGCGGCGCGTATTTGCCCGGCCTCTCCGACTACGTCGTGATGGTGAAGGGCAAAGCCAAGGTGTTTCTCGCCGGGCCACCGCTCGTCAAAGCGGCGCTCGGGAAGGACGCGACCGACGAGGAGCTCGGCGGCGCCGAGATGCACGCCAAAGTTTCGGGGCTCGCCGAATACCTGGCGCTCGACGACGCCCACGGCATCGCCATCGGACGCGAGATCGTAGCGAAACTCGGCTGGGACGACGATGTGCCGCTCGAGCCGGCGCGCACGTTCGAACCGCCGCGCTACGACATCGAGGAACTCCTCGGCATCGTGCCCTTCGATCCGCGCAAGCCCTACGACGTTCGCGAAATCGTCGCGCGCCTCGCCGACGCGTCGGATCTCCTCGAGTTCAAGAAGGACTGGGGCGCGCAGACCGTGTGCATGCATGCCCGCCTCGAAGGCCATCGCTGCGCCTTCATCGGCAACAACGGGCCCATCCATCCGCAAGGCGCCGCCAAGGCCGCGCAGTTCATTCAGGCCTGCTGCCAATCGGGCACGCCCATCGTTTATCTGCACAACACGACCGGTTACATGGTCGGCGTCGACGCCGAGGAGCGCGGGATCATCAAGCACGGCGCCAAGATGATCCAAGCCGTGGCCAATGCCACCGTGCCGCAGATCGCCGTCGTCATCGGCGGTTCTTTCGGCGCGGGCAACTACGGCATGTGCGGTCGCTCGTTCGACCCGAGCCTCGTGTTCGCTTGGCCGAACTCGCGCGTAGCGGTCATGGGCGGGGAACAGGCGGGGCGCGTCATGGGCCTCATCACCGAGGCCAAGATGAAGCGCACCGGCGCCCCGGTCGACGCCGCCGCTTTGGCCGGCTTGCAACAACAAGTGAAGGAAAAGCTCGACGCCGAGTCAACCGCCCTCTACGCGACCGCGCGGCTTTGGGACGACGGCATCATCGACCCCCGCGACACGCGGCGCGTGCTCGCGTTCACGCTCGCCACCTGTCGCGAGGCGGCGCGCCGCAAGCTTCGCCCGAGCACCTTCGGCGTCGCCAGATTGTAGCAAAAGGACGAAAGATGAATTTCACCGAAGATCACGAAGCGCTGCGCAGCACCGTTCGCAAGTTCATCGATCGCGAGATCAATCCCTACGTCGACGCATGGGAAGAGGCGCAGATTTTCCCGGCGCGCGAGCTCTTTCTCAAGCTCGGCAAGGCGGGGCTCCTCGGTATCAGCAAGCCGACCGATTACGGCGGCCTCGGGCTCGACTACTCCTACACGATGGTCTTTGCCGAGGAGCTCGGACACATCCATTGCGGCGGCGTTCCCATGGCCATCGGCGTGCATACCGACATGTGCACGCCCGCGCTCACCAAGATGGGCTCCGACGAGCTCCGCCAGGAATTTCTCGTGCCGTCCATCGCCGGCGAAATGATCGGCTGCATCGGCGTCAGCGAAGTCGGCGCCGGTTCCGACGTGGCCAGCATCAAGACCACCGCCAAAAAAGACGGCGGCGACTACGTGATCAACGGCAGCAAAATGTGGATCACCAATGGTATCCAAGCCGATTGGATGTGCTGCCTCGCCAACACCAGCGACGGCAAGCCGCACGAGAACAAGTCGCTCATCATCGTGCCCCTCGGCACCAAAGGCGTGAGTCGCGCGCGCAAGCTGCACAAGCTCGGCATGTGGTCGTCGGACACGGCCGAGATCTATTTCGACGACGTGCGCGTGCCGCAGCGCTACCGCGTCGGCGACGAAGGACACGGCTTTCTCTATCAGATGCTGCAGTTCCAGGAAGAGCGCCTGTGGGGCGCCGCCAATTCGGTGGCCGGCTTCGAAGACGCCATCAAGCTCACCATCGATTACACGCGCGAGCGCCAGGCGTTCGGCAAACCCATTTTGCACAACCAGTCGGTCCACTTTCGCCTGGCCGAGCTTTCCACCGAACTCGAGGCGCTGCGCGCGCTCATCTACCGCGCCGCCGATCTCTACCTGTCGGGGCAAGACGTCACGCGGCTCGCCTCGATGGCCAAGCTGAAAGCGGGGCGGCTCGGTCGCGAGATCGCCGACTCTTGTCTGCAGTATTGGGGCGGCATGGGTTACATGTGGGAGTCGCGCATCTCGCGGATTTTCCGCGACGTGCGTCTTCTCTCCATCGGCGCCGGGGCGGACGAGATCATGCTCTCCATCATCTGTCGATTGGAAGGAACGCTTCCGCGAGGCGAAAAGCGATGACCTTCGCGCCGCCCGCCGTGAAGACGCTCCTTTTGCGGTTCGACGAAGGGCGCCTCGAGATCACCCTGAACCGTCCCGAAGCGCGCAATGCCATGAGCCTCATCATGGTGCGTGAGCTCGCCCTTCTCTTTGCGACCATCGAACCGCGGCGCGACGTACGCGCGGTCGTCCTACGCGGCGCAGCGGGCCACTTCTCGGCGGGCGGCGACGTGAAGGACATGGCCGCCGCTCGGGCCGCCGATCCCGGCACGGACGGGAAAGATCCCATCGCGGTCGTCAACGCGCATTTCGGGGAGCTCGTCGATCGCGTGAATCGGGCGCCGCAAGTCGTCGTCGCCGTGCTCGAAGGTGCGGTGTTCGGCGGCGGTTTCGGGCTCGCCTGCGTCGCCGACGTTGCGCTCGCGCTCACCACCGCCTCGTTCGGCTTGCCGGAGACAGGGCTCGGTCTCCCGCCGGCGCAGATCGCGCCCTTTCTGGTGCAGCGGCTCGGAATTTCGCAAGCACGCCGTCTCGCGGTCACCGGGGCGCGTTTCGACGGCGCGGAAGCCGCCCGCCTGGGGGTGGTGCACGAGGCTCACGCCGATTCCGCGTCGCTCGAAGCCGCGCTCGCGCGCGTGCTCGAACAGGTGATGCGCTGCGCACCTGACGCCATCGCCACCACCAAACGCATCTTGCACGCAAGCCACCGCCCAACCGGCGAGCCTCAGGCACTCATCGACGAAGCCGCGCGACTTTTCGCGGAGGCCGCGCGCGGCGCCGAGGGGCAAGAGGGGACGATGGCATTCATCGAGAAGCGCCTTCCGGCGTGGGCCAAGATCGCAAAAGGTTCGTAGCAAGGAGAGAGCCATGGCGGACGAGGACAAAGTCATCACCACCTGCGCCGTGACCGGCGTGCTCACCAACCCGAAGCAGC
>DATHEQ010000003.1:0-24927 GCA_035318505.1 Polyangiaceae bacterium
ACGGCGCAACCGGTAGCAATGGCGGCACCGGGGGCACCGGCGGGAGCACCGGGGGCACCGGCGGGAGCACTGGGGGCACCGGCGGGAGCACCGGGGGCACCGGCGGGAGCACCGGCGGCGCTTCCGGAACAGCCGGTTCAGGCGGAAATGGCGGCGCGACCGGTGGTAGCGCGGGCGCCGGCGCGGGCGGTATCGATGCCGGAGCCGGTCGCGGCGGAACTGCCGGAACGGGTGGCAGTGCAGGAGCGGCCGGAGGGGGCGCAGGCGGGGCGTCCGGCAGCGGCGGTGCGACGGACAGCGGCGCCACGGGCGGCAGTGGCGGAACCGGAACCACGGATGCCGGCGGCGGCACGTGCATGCCGGGAGACGGTGGCACCGCTAAATTCAGCTTCTTTGCCACGAGCCTCGTCGCCATGCGCCGTGTTTCCGGCAGTGACAAGGGTTTCGGCGGCGATCTGCGATTTGGCAAAACCGACGGTCTTTCCGGCGCCGACGAGATCTGTCGCGTGATTGCGGACTACGCTTTTCCGGGCGCCGGTTGCAAGCAGTGGCGCGCCTTTCTCAGCGCGACGAAAGGTCCCGCGGGTACCCAGGTCAACGCCATCGATCGCGTCGGCGCCGGCCCTTGGTACGACCGACTCGGTCGCGTCTTTGCGATGAACAGCGCAGGGCTGCAGCAAACGCGACCGCAGGGTGCAGACCCGGCTATCATCAATGACTTCCCGAACGAAGACGGTGTTCCCAACCACGCTCCCGACGGCAATGGCATGCAGGTCGACAACCACGACTTTCTCACCGGCAGCGACGCCACGGGCAAACTCTACATGTCTGGCCTCAGCGGCACTTGCCAGGATTGGACGAGCGGCCTTGGCACGGGCGGCAAACCGCGTTGTGGCCACACTTGGCCCCGCGGCACGCAGAGCTGGATCTCGATCCTCGACGAAGCAGGCTGCGCTCCGGGCGTCAATATCGTGGAAATGGGCGGTCCCAATCCCGCCGATCCCTCGGTCGGATCCGGCGGCGGTTACGGCGGCATCTACTGCTTTGCGCTCACGCCTTGAGAGATTCGGTGTCGCGACGATTACCGGAGCAAACGCGCCACGAATCGCCGACGCCGCGCTCGTTAAGCGCAATCAGTGGCTTAATGACGACAATTTAACGTTCAAGTTCTCGAGGATCGTGTTTTATAGATAGCACCGACATTGTTCGTGGAGGCGCGCCGTGAGAAGAACGCTCTCGAGTCTAGGACGTGGGGTATCGCTCGTCGTCGCCGCAGCGTCGATCGCGGGCGCTGCAATCCTCGGATGCAGCGCCGACTCTGGCACGACCACGACCGCGATGCGTGGAACAGGCGGGAGCCGTCAATCGGGGGGAAGCGGCGGAGCGAGCGCCGGCGGCGCGGGCAACACCGGCACCGGCGGCACGACCGGCACGGGTGGCGCGACGGGTTCCGGCGGTACGACGGGTTCCGGCGGTACGACGGGTACGGGGGGCACGACCGGTTCCGGCGGCACCACGGGAAGTGGCGGCACAGCCGGCAGCACCGGCAGCGGCGGTAGCGCAGGCACGGGCAGCGCAGGCGCGACGGGCAAGGGCGGAAGTGCGGGCGCAGGAGGCAGCGCCGACGCCGGGGCAACCGGCGGCAGCGCTGGAACGGCGACCGGCGGCAGCGCCGGAGCGGCGACCGGCGGCAGCGCCGGAGCGAGCAAGGACGGCGGCGCGGGAACGGGTGGGAGCGGAGGCAGTGGGACGAGCGACGCGGGCGGCGGAACGTGCATGCCGGGGGACGGCGGCACCGCGAAGTTCAGTTTCTTCTTGGCGAGCCTCGTGTCGATGCGCGAGCAGTCGGGCAGTCAAGACGGCTTCGGAGGAGATCTGAGTCTCGGCAAGACCGACTCCATGGGCGTCAAGGACGGGCTCGCCGGTGCCGACGAGATTTGCCGTCGCATCGCCGACAAAGCGTTCCCCGGTGCGGGTTGCAAAGCTTGGCGCGCATTCCTCAGCGTCACCAAAGGCCCGAACGGGGGCGGACCGATCAACGCCATCGATCGCGTCGGTCCGGGCCCCTGGTACGATCGGTTGGGCCGGATCGTCGCCATGACCAAGGCCTCGCTGGCGATGACGCGACCGCAAGGAATGGACCCCGCTATCATCAATGACTTTCCCAACGAAAATGGCACGCCGAACCACAACCCGGATGGCACCGGCGCCGTCGACAACCACGACACGCTGACCGGAAGCACATTGACGGGCACGCTGTACGGAACCGATTGGGGCCCCACCTGTCACGACTGGACCAGCAAAGTCGGAGCGGACGGCCGTCCCCGCGTCGGCCATTCGTGGCCGGCGGGCAGCGGAATGAATTGGATGTCGGCCCTCGACGAAGCCGGTTGCGCCGCGGGGGTCAATCTCGTGGAAATGGGGCCCCCCAATCCGCTCACCCCGACCGTGGGGTCGGGCGGTGGGTACGGCGGGATCTACTGCTTCGCTCTCACGCCGTAGCACGACGGGGTCCGCTCTCGGCGCGAGTGGTGCTAGCGTCGGCGGCGCGATGAACCGCGACACCCTGGAACCGCCGCGCGAGCTGCAAGAGCGCTGGCTCGACGCACTCGCCCGCTTCACCCACGATCAAATTGCCGGCCTCGAGCGCGCGCCGGCCGCGGGTCCCATCGGCGCAGAAGCGATGGCCATCGCCGACGAGGTGAGCCGACCCATCGCCGAGGAGCCTTTGGCGGGCGGGATCGATGCGGTGATCGACGTCCTCCAGCGCGCGGCGGGCGCGTCGCTCAATGCACCCGGGCCGGGATATCTCGCCTACATCCCGGGAGGCGGCATCTACGCGGCGGCGCTCGCGGATTTCGTGGCCAATGGCCTCAATCGGTACACCGGGATGAGCGCGCCAGCGCCGGCCTTGTTCCGCTTGGAACAAGACGTTCTCGGTTGGCTCTGCCAGAGCTTCGGCTATGGCAGCACGGCGCGGGCCGTCCTCACGCCGGGGGGCTCGCCCGCCAACTTGGCCGCCGTCATCGCGGCGCGGCACGAGCACTTTGGAGACGCTGGGAATTTCGAACGCGCGATCGTCTACACGTCGACGCAGGCTCACCACAGCATCAGCAAAGCCGTGAGGCTGGCAGGGATCCCGCAGGCCAACGTGCGCGCCATCGCCGTCGATGACGCCTTTCGGCTGCGGACCGATGCGCTCGAGCACGCCATCGTCGAAGATCGCCAGCGCGGGCTACGTCCGTTTCTCGTGATCGCCGCCGCCGGCACGACCAATACCGGCGCCGTCGATCCACTCCCCTCAATTGCGGACATTACCGCGCGCGAGTCGCTCTGGCTGCATGTGGACGGCGCGTACGGGGGTGCCTTCGTGCTGTGCGAAGAAGGGCGGCGGCGCCTGGCCGGAATCGAACGCGCCGACTCCATCGCCTTCGACCCGCACAAAGGGCTGTTTCTGCCCTATGGGACCGGGTGTCTGCTCGTTGCCGATGGCTACAAGCTGCGCCGCGCGCATCACCTCGACGCCGAATATCTCCAAGATCTCAGCGGGGGCGATGTTTCCTGGAGCCCGGCCGAGCTCGGTCCGGAGCTGAGCCGCGACTTTCGCGGGCTGCGGCTGTGGCTACCGCTCATGCTTCACGGAGCGGGCGCGTTCCGGGCCGCGCTCGGCGAAAAGCTCGACCTCGCTGAGAGGTTCGTGCGCGGGCTCGATGAGCTCGCCCAGGGCGGTGCGCCTATCTCCATCGTCGCCCGCCCGCAGCTCTCGACCGTCGCCTTTCGCGTCCAGCGCCGGCCGGGGGAAACGCTCGTCGACTACAACCGGCGCAACGTCGCGTTCCTCGCGGCCATCAACGCGCGCCAGCGTGTCCATCTGTCGAGCACGCTCTTGCCCGTCGAAGACGGCATGGCGCACACGTCGCGGGTGTGCGTGCTGAGCTTCCGCACTCACGCCCGTCACATCGATCGCTGCCTCGAAGACGTGAAGGCCAGCCTCTAGTCAGACGCGTTCCCAGTCGAGCGTCACCCGGCCGGAGTTACCGGCCATCATCACTTCGAAGCCTTTGGCGAACTCGGAGTAGTGGAAATGGTGGGTGATGACGGGACGGATGTCGAGCCCGCTCTCCAGCATGACCGTCATCTTGTACCAAGTTTCGTACATTTCCCGGCCGTAGATGCCCTTGATGGTGAGCATGGAGAAGATCACCGTATTCCAATCGATGGCCACCTCTTCGGAGGGGATGCCGAGCATGGCGATTTTTCCTCCGTGCGCCATGTTGGCGAGCATCTCGCGAAACCCCTTGGGGTTGCCGGACATCTCCAGCCCGACGTCGAAACCCTCCTGCATGCCGAGCTCTTTTTGCACCTCGGCGACGGTCTTTTCGAGCGGGTTGACGGCGCGGGTGACGCCCATCTTGCGCGCGAGCTCGAGCCGATAGGGATTGACGTCGGTGATGACGACGTAGCGCGCGCCGGCATGCTTGGCGACCGCTGCGCTCATGATGCCGATCGGTCCGGCTCCCGTGACGAGAACGTCTTCGCCGAGAACCGGAAAGGACAGCGCGGTGTGCACTGCGTTGCCGAACGGATCGAAAATGGCGGCCACGTCTTTGTCGATTTCCTTGGGGTGGACCCAGACGTTGGTCATGGGGAGCGTGATGTATTCGGCGAAAGCTCCCGCGCGATCGACGCCGATGCCCTTGGTGCCGGCGCAAAGGTGTCTTCGACCGGCGAGGCAATTGCGGCATCGACCGCAGACCACGTGTCCTTCGCCGCTCACGGTCTGACCAGGGAAAAAGTCGGACACGTTGGCGCCCACTTCCACGATCTCGCCCACGAACTCGTGACCGACGACCATGGGCACCGGAATCGTTTTTTGGGCCCAGGCGTCCCACTTGTGGATGTGGACATCGGTTCCGCAGATTCCCGTGCGGTGCACGCGAATCATAACGTCATTGATGCCCAGTTTCGGCTCGGGAACATCTTCGAGCCACAGGCCAGGCTCGGCCCGTCGTTTCACTAGTGCTTTCATGGCCGACCTCTCTAGCAGCTCCGCTATAGTGGAGCGTGCGTCAGGATATTGGACTCGAGGGTATCCGCGATGCAAGATATTTCTTCTGCTAAAGTGGACGCGCATGAGCGACCTCCATCGTGCGCGCGGGACGAGTGGTCCCGACCTCGTCAGCGGGCATCTGCGCAAGCGCGTCAAACAGCTGCGCGGTGAGCGAGCCTGGTCGCTCGACGCCTTGGCGCGCGCCTCGGGCGTTAGCCGCTCGATGCTGAGTCAGATTGAGCGCGGTCAGGCCAACCCTACCGTCGCCGTCACCTTTCGCATCGCGCGCGCCCTCGGGATTTCGCTAGCCGAGCTGCTCGAAGCGCCGGGCACGACCACCAGCATCACGGCGATTCGTGCGCAGGACCGCGCCTATCATTACCGCTCCGATCGCCATTGCACGATTCGCACGCTCTCCCCGTTGAACCTGGAGAAGGACGTCGAATTCTATGAAGTCGAGCTCGCGGAAGGGGGCGAGTTGCGCAGCGCGGCGCATTTCCGTGGCACGCGCGAGTTTCTCACCGTGCAAAAAGGCCGGGTGCGCGTCGAATCGGGTGCAGACGGCGAAGATCTCGCGAAGGGTGACTCCGTGAGCTACCGGGCCGATCTCCCTCACTCCATCATCAACGTCGGCAGCGGCCCCGCTCTGCTCTTTCTCGTCGATATCTACCGCAACGCTTAGCGTCGGGGTGCGTTCAATCGGAATTCACAGGGAGGCGGGGAGGCGGGGAGAGAGAGGAAATTTTTTGGCTGGCGCGGAGGGGCGCGTCAGTGCGCCGGCGCGAAGCGGCGTGTTCCCGCACGCAATTGGGTCCAGTGCGAAATTTAAAAAATCTCCCCGCCTCCCCGCCTCCCCGCCTCCCTGTGAATTCCGAGAAGCGTGCAGCGGGTGCCGCGCCGTTATTATTGGAACATAGCCGGATCGGGCGCGTCGGTCGCGAAGCCCAGCGTCTTTGCGCCGGCTTCCTTCGTTCCGTCGAGCACCGTGACGAACTTGGCGTAGTTGAGCTTGTCGTCGGCTACGACGAAAACGATGCGATCGGCGGGCTGCTTGTTCTCGAGCAGTGGCTTCAGCTTACCGACGAGCTGGCCCTGGGCGATGCTTTCTGCGTTGAGACGCAGCTCGCCGCGGGAATCGACGTAGATGATGATCTGGTCGGGGGGAACTTCCGTCTGGACCTCGACCTTCTCGGTGGAGGGCGTCTTGACGGCGATGTCCTTCTCGAGGAGCGGCGTCACGACCATGAAGATGATGAGAAGCACGAGCACGACGTCGACGAGCGGCGTCACGTTGATGTCGGTGTTGATCGCTCCCACCGGCTTAACGGCGATCTTTTTCCGATGTTTCATGACGACGTTCGACGCTCCTTACTTCTTTACTTCGATGGCGAGCTCGACGCCCTTGGCCCCCGCCTTTTTGGCGTGGTCCATCAACTTGCGCACTTCGCCGACTTCGACGACCTCATCGCCCTTGAGCAGGATCTTGCGGCCGGGATTCTTGGTGAACTCGCCGCTGAGCTTTGCCTCGAGCTCCGGCTCGGGTACGGCATTGCTCTCGATCCATGTCTTCTTGTCGGCCGTGATGGACATGACCAGCGGATCGCCGTCTTTGTCCTCTGCCTCGGGGTGATTGCCCTTGGGGAGGTGGACGTCTTTGCCGCGCTGGAGCATCGGCGTGATCACCATGAAGATGATGAGCAGCACCAGAACGACGTCGACGAGCGGCGTCACGTTGATGTCGTTCTTGATACCTTTGGATGCTCCTGCGCTAAAACTCATGGTCCTGCTCCACCAAACCTTCGCGTGTCGTTACTGCAGACCTTCGTGCGCTGACCGCGCGGGCGCGAATCAGCGGGCCTGGACGCGGGCAGCCATTCCGCCGACGGCGGCGGGCTGTACTGCAGGCTTGTGACCGAGGTGCTTGGCCAAGAGATCGAGCAGTTCGTTCGATGACTCGGCGATGTCGACCGAGCGCGCCTCGATGTAACTGGTCAAGTAGTTGAAGGCCATGACGGCGGGAATCGCGACGATCAGACCGAAGGCCGTGGTCACGAGGGCTTCGGCGATACCGGCGGAAACGGTGGCCAAACCACCGGACCCGGATGCGGCCATGAGTCGGAACGAGTTCACGATACCCATGACGGTTCCGAGTAGACCGATGAACGGTGCGGTCGACGATACGGTACCGAGCACGCCCTGCCCGCGCTTGAGCGTTTGAATTTCGCGCTGCGCTTGGCGTTCGAGGGCACGAGAGACCGACTCGAAAATGAGATCAGGGTCACCCTTGGGGGTCGTGCGGTAGGCTTGCAGCCCCGCATCGAGCACGCGGCCCAGGTAGCCCGGATCGGGACCCGCTTCAGCAGCTGCCGCCGCATCGATGCCGCCCTGCTGCAGAAGTCCGGCCATCCGCTCCGCAAACTCGATGGATTGCTTCTTCGCTTTTCGAAAGGCAAAGAGGCGTTCCCCTGTCACGAAGAGGGAGGCGACCGACATGACCGACAGCGTCAGGGCGATGAACCGGGCGAAGAGGCCCATGCTGGCCCAGAGTTCAGATAACGTGAATTGCATCGTTCTTCCTCGTGTGAGAGTGCTTTTCGAGTAGGGGCCCGTACTTGCCTTGGGTTGGCTAAACAGTCGGAGCCAAAAAAGAACTATTGAACGACTTTGACCTGGATGATGTATTCGACGGTCACAGGTCGCCCCTGGAAAGTAACGGGGGTGTACTTCCAACCCGAGACGGATTCAAGTATCGCCTTCTCGAGGAATTGCAGCCCTTTGATGAGTTTGCAATTCGACAAGCTACCGTCGAGATTGATGACGCACTTGACGATAGCGAGCCCCTGGATGTTGGCGGCTTTGGCTTCCGGCGTCAGAGTAATAGCGCGCTGCGAAACGATCTTCGGGCGCTCCATGCCAGCGCCGAACGGAATGGCCTGCGTGCTGTTCAGTTGACCGCCCAGCACGCCACCGACGACCCCGCCTACGACCCCGCCCACAACGCCGCCGGCGACACCGCCTTCGACGCCACCGACTTGACCCGCCGGCTCGTCCTTGGCTGCGGGCTTGTTCTCGGCCGGCTCCGGCTTTGCCTTTGACTCGACGAGTGTCTCGGGTTTTTTGACGACGGTCTTTGTCTCGACCTTTGGCTTCTTCTGACCTCCGCCTGCTGGCGGAGGAGGCGGAGGAGGAGGAGGAGGTGGCGGTGGCGTTGCAAGGAACGTCACCGCTCGCAGCTCCTTCTCGACCGCCTTCGCCGGGCGCGAGGAGAGGTAAACGATGAGCAGCAGCAGCAGGGCGTGGACGGCGAAAGAGAGAATCGCCCCCCGTCCCAACTGGCGCTTCGGAAGATTACGCTCGAGGACTGAGTCGAACATGAACTACGTCTTCTCTATGAACGAAGTTGTGATCGAATGCCAGCGTTCATTACATGTCGTTATTTGAGCGACGGGGGATCCTTGGCGAGCACGCACATCTTCAAAACGGGATCGCACGCCCAATTGATGTCGGAACTGATGCCCGAGCCGGTCGAGCGGTTTTTCGAGGGATCGGCGTCTGAATTGCACCAAGTCGGATCAATCCCGTCGGGCGCGGTGTCGTCCGCGCAGCTCACCGACGGCCAAAGTCCAGTCACGTGGAATTGTGCAGTGCAGGTGCCTCCGTCGACGGTCTTCGAGTACGTAAGGTCCGCAACCATCTGATTGCCTGCGGAGGCTGGCGTATTGTAGAAGCGCACGTTCGACCATTGATATTTGAGGCTGAGGGCCGGACCACCGGTGGGTTCGCCGCCGTCAGGGTTGGCCGCGACGGCGGGGAAGTCCTGCTCGATGGGATTGATCACCGGCACGGTGCAGAACTCATCAGTGGTGCTCGGCTCGGGAGAACCCCAATCACCCAGGGAGTACGGCTTATGGGCGGGGTTGGTGTCTTCGCCCGCCTCTCCTCGCGCCGCCTTCGCGTTGTCGACCGATTCGGGTTGCATCCCAAGGCTTCCGCGATTGGTGTTGACGTTCGTCCTGTCGTCGAGCGGATAGTTGTACGCCTCGACGCCCATCTGCTCGCCAAAGATGCCGCAGTTTTCGCCGGAGGTTGCGTACTTTAATGCAAAGAGTCCATGCCCAGCAGTGCATTTGATGCGGGGCTGGTCCGAACAGGAAGCTGCGAGGCCGATAACGGCCCCGGCAGCTGCCAATCCCGAGAGATACAAAACCAGGCTTCGCTTATCCACGGTTCGCGTCCTTCCTATAAACTTTCGATTAGCCTGTTATTCACAATCAGAATGTCGTCCGAAGACCGAAACGGAACACGCGCGGCGATTGGTAAGCCAAGGGCCGACCAAAGTTCGGGTTCTTCTCAGCGGGGTCGAACGCCGTGCCGTCCGCCGAGTGAACGAGCCCGGAGATTGTCCCGTCGGCGTTCGGCGTGCCATTCGGCACCGGCCTTACGTCTGCCGTCGTGTAGCGCTGATCCTTCTGAACGACCGCCTGGAAGTTGAACAGGTTGAAGATGTCGATGGTGGCCTGTACCGCCTTATCCTTGTCGATGGCGAAGCGGTACGCAAGCTGCAGGTCAGCACCGAACTCCCATGGGGTGCGTTCACCTTCACCGCGGGGCAGGATGAAGGTCTCGTCCAGTCCGTACCTCGGGTGGGAGCCGAGGTAACTGGTGGGGGTACCGGACCGGCCCTTCAAGCTAACGCCCGTCGTAACGTGGTGTTCCGGCGTGAGAACCCAGTCCTTGGCGCCGTACAATTTGACGGCGTGCGTGCGATCGCCTGGGAGGGGGCCGTCGCGGTTGGCGAGTAGCGAGCGCAGGTCGAAGTCCGAGTTGATGTTCGGGTCGAGCTGAGCCGTTTCGGGACGGAAGAGGCCCGCGTAGTTGCCTCGTAGTGAGGAGACGGTGTAGCTCGCCTGCGCCAGCCAATCGTCCGCGAAAACCTTGGTGAAATACACGGTGACGGCATCGTAGTCGCGCTTGGGCTTGGGGAAGTCCTTGGCAATACCGGACCCGGGGTTGCCAAGGAAGTACGTCTGAGCTTCGTCGCGGCTCATGTCCTCAATGACCGAGTTCATCCAGCGTTTTGTATAGCTGAGGCCCATTCGACCATCGCGGAAGATCTCGTATTCGCCACCGGCCACGATCTCGTCCGAGGACTGCGGCTTGATATCCGGATCGATGGGCGCCGAGCCGCCGCCGCCAGAGAGGGCCCAATACCGATTGGGACTGCTTCCAGCACCGGGGAGCTGATCGGTTCTGCTAACGCAGGGTCCGTTCGGCGAGACGTCGTTGCAACCCGAGGCGTGAGTGGTCGAGACGGCTGCCTCACCGGAGAGGGCGCGGTCAGCCATGTCGAGCGGGACGCTCTCGTAGAATCGAGCGTAGTTGCCGAAGAGCTTGGCGCGACCCGATTGCGTCGGGTCGTAGATCACGCCAGCGCGCGGAGACCACTGGTTGGGCAGGCTGAGACCGCGGTTGCCGTAGGTATCATAGAGGAACTGGGCGTCGTACCGAAGGCCGGCGTTGACGGTGACCTTGTCCATGATGCTCCAGCTGTCCTGGAGAAAGCCGCCTGCGGTAACCGAGCGGGTCGTCGTGACAAGCTTCGGCAGGACGAGCGGGTCGTCGGGGCCGATGAGAAACCCATACTGGCGACCATCCGTAAAGCTGGCACCGTTCGACGCCTCGCGGTACCGGACGGAACCGGAATACGCCTTCGTGTTGTCGTAGTACATGAGCTCGACGTCCACGCCCGCCTTGATGACGTGGTGACCCGCGCCTTGCAAAAGGTAGGTGAGGATGCTGCGTGCTTGGTAGCGGTCGAGCTTCTGGCGGTTGATGAAGTCGGGGCCGCCGGTGTTGTAGGTGGTCACCGGGCACTGTCCTGGCAGGGTGCAGTAACCGGCGGGCACCGTCTCGAAATCGCTGACGCTGTGCAGGTTGGGAGTGCGGCGCCAAACAACGCGCGGCACGCCGGCCAGACCCTGAGAGGACCCCGGGTCGGAACCGTCCGAGGGAAGAATCCCGCCTGACTCGTTGTGCCAGCCGACCGTCGTATCCAGCAAGACGCGCTTGTTGGCGAATGCCGACGTCCACTTCAAGCTGGTATCGAAAGCAGTCCCGAGGCGTTTCGTCGCGAGGGACTGGAAGGTACCGTTGAGACCAGCGGTCGTGCGCGGATCCGTCTCAGGCTGTCCGGTCTGGGGGCTAATCGAATAGTTGCCGTTGCCGCCCGTCTCGCTCGGAGTGGCATACACCGCGAGGTGCAGCTGGTTGTCCTGGTTGATGGCGAACGTCAACTTGCCCATCGCCTGAATTTGTTGCGACTGGGCGGACCAGTCCGAGGACGTGTTGGGAATCTCGTCCTGCTCACCGCGGCTTGCCGCGCCTAGGTCGACGCTGCCGTCGGGGTTGAGCTTGGTCTGGTTCAGCGTTCGGCGCAGGTTGAACCTGGTCTTCGCGAAGTCGAGGCCGACGTAGAACCACAATTTGTCTTTGACGATGGGGCCGCCGATGTCCGCACCGATATCGCCGATGTACCCGAGCGTCGTGTCCGTGCCGACCGTTTGACCGGCGCGGCGGATGAGTGATCGCTTGGCTTCGAGGGCGCCCGGCGAGTAGTAGCCGAACACGCCGCCGTGGAACTCGTTGGAACCGGACTTGGTGACGACGTTGAGCACACCGCCCGTCGCGCGCCCGTATTCCGGCATGTACCCGCCGCTGATGACGTTCACCTCTTTGATGAACTCCATCGAGAGGGGCGTGCCGACGGTGCCGAAGGCGGGGTTGTTGACCGACATACCGTCAAGAACGTACTGATTCTCAGGGGACGTCGTTCCGTTGATGGACGTGCCGTAGGTGTCGGAGTTGGCGCCCGGGGTCGTCTCGGCGACGGCCTCGAAGGATCGCGAGCCGCCGCCTTTGCCACCGGGGGCAGCGACGGGGATGCGACGTGTGAACTCGGCGCTGATGTTCTGGCCGGTGGAAGCCGATCCGATGTCGACCGACGGGGGTCGCGCAACGACCGTCACTTCTTCGGCTTTGAGAGCCTCCGGGAGAAGCTGAGCGTCCTGACGAATCGTCGTGTCGGCGCGGAGCGTGATGCCGTCGCGCGAAAACGGTCGGTACTGCTCCTTCTCGAGGCGGAGCGTGTAGACGCCCGGCGGAAGCGAGGGAATTCGGAAGAGACCCGACGAGTCGGTCACTACCATTTGCTCCCCTTGGAGACTGGGTGAGGTGACCGTCACGACGACGTCGGGGACGGGCTGTTTGTTCGCCGCATCCACAACAGTCCCTGTGAGGACAGCTGCGCCTTGCTGGGCCAGTGCCGCCTTCGGCGTTAGCATGAATGCTGCCGCGATGGCGCAGACGACCCAATGCCAGAACGTCTTCTTGAGCATTGTCACGAATTCCTCTCCACGGGATATGGCTATTGCTACGGGGGGGGGGTGGAGTTCAAGCACGAGACAGATCAATCTGCCTCGCGTGTGGCTAGGCCACGGGGGGAGCCAAACAACGGTTGAAGCTTTGAAGAGGTGATGCCCTCTCTATCGACCAACCTCGCCCCAGCGACCCTTTAAGGATTTCGGTACTGGAGATTCGAAGCTGTACAGCCGCTACGCCTACAACGACTTCAGGATGCGATGACCGGCACGAGTAGCCTGGTTTCTTTGACATTGCAATAGAGTTTTTGGGGATGTGAGCGAAGAAATGGATCGAACCGAAACACTTGCCGCATGCGCGTCGCAGCAAGCGTCGACAGTGCACGATCAGCCGGTATTTTACGGTCGAAGTGGCACATCGCAGTGTGGTGCTGGAGCATCATGCGAAAGGGCATACACACCCTCGGCGCGCACCGTTTCGATCGCGCAATGTCCAAAGCGGGGTGCGTCGCCCATTCAAGACGAAGTTGTGGAGAGACACTGTTGCTACCGCTTTTGCAGCGGTCGCCCCATGACGCACATCGTCAAAGAGATGTGCGGTGCGTTGGAGCTTGCGCATCGCAAGCCCCGGGACCGAAAAACGCGGAACAGAGAGATGAAAACGCGGGTGACGGAGAAGAAACGAAGTGGAGCCGAAGGGAATCGAACCCTCTACCTTCTGCATGCCATGCAGACGCTCTCCCAAATGAGCTACGGCCCCTGTTTGCAACTAGGAAATTAGTAATGCGAAAGGTCGATGCAGCCGGCCAAGACGGAAGTTGGCTCGTCGGGCGCCGGCACCTTAGGCGGCGATCTTGGGGTTGTCAAACATCGCGTGCGTGCACGAGGTTTGCTTTTTCGAGCGAGTCGACCAGCCTCGGAATGTTGGCCGCCGCGACCGAGCAGAGCGCCACGCGCAGGGCGCCTTTCAGCGGCACCACGAAGACACCGTGCTCCTTCATTTTTGCGGCTGCTGCGCGAGCGTCCTCGACGAACATCGTCACGAAGAAGCCGCCGTCGTAGCGCGGGTAGCGCAGGCCGCGGGGGCGCGCGAGCTCGTTGAAAACCGAAACGCGCCCGTCGAGGACGCCCACCAGGCGGTTCCGCTCTTTCGCGACGGCGGTCGCGAGCGCCGGCTCACGCAAGAGCCGCGTCACCGCTGTCATCCCGCCTCGGTTGCAGTTGGACCAGGTGCCGCGGCACGCGTACCCCAGTGCAGATTCGACACGCTTGCGCTCGTTGTCATCGGGCAGGAGGGCGACCAGTGCGCCTACGCGCAGACCGTAATGGGTGAAGGTCTTGGACGCGCTCCAGGCAACGAGCACGAGAGCGCGTCCGAGAAGGGATTCCAACGCGCGAAGGGCAGTCCCCGTCCCGTCCTTCGCATAGGCCGCGTAGGCCGCGTCGAGAACGATGGCCACTGGGCCCCGGCTCGCGTGCCGCCCTACGACCTCCGCCATGGAGCGCCAGTCGTCCTCGCTCATCGAGTAGCCCGTCGGATTTTGGCACGGGTCGTTGACGAAGAGGACGGCCCGCCCCTGGGCGGCCATGATCTCGGAGAGCTTGCGGTCGAGCGCTTCGAAATGAAGGCGGCCCATGTCGCTCTTCGGATCGAACATCTCGAACGTTTCGACGCGGCGCTGATGTTCGTCCGCGAGCGTCTCGTAAGGGCCCCAAAAAAACGAGGTCGTCAGCAGCGCCTGGCCGGGTTCGAGGAAGGTCGAGATGACGTGTCGCAGGGCGCCGCTGCCGCCCGGCGTCGCGACCGCGGCGGCCGCCGCGCGCATCGCCGGTTGGTTCGCAAAGAGGTCATCCATCACCGCTTCGAGGAACGCCGGGTTGCCCGAGATGGGGGCATAGCCGGCCCAATCCTCCTCTCGAACTTCCTTCACCGCCCGAGCGGCGGTAGGCAGCACGGCGAGGGTGCCGTTGTCTTCCAGCAGGACGCCGACGGTAGCGTTGATGATGGATTCGCCCCGACCTGCCCGAAGCGTCGCCTCCTGATTGAGAGCGAAGATAGGGTCGTCGCCGGAGCGGTCTCCTTTAACGAGAAAGGGGAGCATGCCGAGCTTCCTATCACAACAAGCCCGCTCGACGAGCGAGCTTCTTGAGCACCTCCTTGAGGCGCGCTCGGCGTGTCGAGCGGGCGCAAGCACTTCGCTTCGCCGGCTCCAACATTGCGTCGGGTGCGCCGGGCGTCCTCCTCGCCTTCTGGCGAATGGGGGCCCAGCGGCGCCCATGGCAAACCGCTTCTCTTAAGGTGATGAAAGCAGGGCTCAGGCGCCGGGCGACCGCGGGGTCGAGGTGCGTAGCGCGTTGCTCGCCTTACTCGAGGTCGACGTCGATACCTACGCGTCGCATGAGCCGCAGCGCGTTGGTCGAGCGCACCACGCCCGGTCTCAGCTTGTAGTCGAACGACATCGCTGATTTTCCGTTTTCGGATTCGCTGACCTGCTCTTCGAAATGGACTTTGTCGACGCGCGCGTCGAGCCCGGGACCGAGGTCGAGCAGGCCGACGTCGTGGGTCGAGATGGCGCCCATGGCGCCGCGCTCGAGCAGGTGTCGCAACACGGAGCGCGCGCCAATGATGCGTTCGCGCGAGTTCGTTCCCTGCAAAATCTCGTCGAGCAAAAAGAAGAGCGGGCGCGCAGCCTCGATTCCATCGACGACCCGTTTCAGTTTTTCGAGCTCGGCGTAGAAGTGACTCACCCCTTTGGCCAGTGAATCGCGGGCCCACATGCTGGTGCGCAGCTCGATGGGAGCCATGACGAGCTCCTCCGCTACGACGGGCGCGCCGGCCATGGCCAGCACCGCGTTCGTACCCATCGAGCGAAGAAGTGTGCTTTTCCCGCTCATGTTCGAGCCGGTGACCAGGAGGGCAGTCCCGCTCCCTCGCAGACTCACATCGTTCGTCACCCGGCCACGTGCGTCGATGAGGGGGTGGCCCAGCGCTTTAGCGCGAAAGGTGCTGGTTTCGCCCAGGATGGGCCACGTGGTCTCGCGCTGGTCGTGGGCAAACCCGGCGAGGCTCGCCAGGGCCTCGAATTCGCCGATCGCATCGAGCCACGATCGCACCCTGCGACCGGCGCGGACCTGCCATCGTTCCAGCGCGAGCACGCAGTGCAGATCCCAAAGAAACAGCGGCCCTATGAAGAATCGAAAGACTTCATTCTGTCGCGCATCGAGAAACCCGGCGATTGCAGATAGCTTGCCTATCTCCTCGGGAGCGGTGCGAGCCGATTCCTTTGCCGCCCCAATTTTTGCTTGCAGACGTTGCGTCAGCGGGGTCTCGAAGCGCTCGGCGGCGATGAGCTCCAGCATCGATCGGTAGGGGGCCAGCGCCCCTTCGCGCGCGCTCACCGCGGCTGCGATTGGCTCGACCTTTGGCAAAAGGCTGAGCGCGTAGAGCCACTGACCGAGCGCGACCAAAGCGACGATTGGGCTCGGCACGATCGCGAGTTGAGACAATACGAAGGCGAGTGCCAATAGCGTGGGCAGCGCGAACGCGGCTACCTGCGCCAGTGGAAGCGCGGATACGACAGGCGCCGATTCCGCCCACGCTACGAGAGGGCCTGGATCGGGCTTATCGGCACGAATCAGCGTCCCGAGGACGGCGAGCTTTTCGCGCAGCGCCTCGCGCGGTACGAGCTCGCGCACCGCCCCTTGTCGTTCGACGATGACTTCGAGCGCGCTCGATTCGGTGAGCCAGCGGGCCAAAGTGTCCTCGCCGCGACGCGTATGCGTCGAATCGATGAGCTGAAAAAGCGACGCTTCGCCGAAAACGTCCAGGTCGGCGGTGTAGGGGTGCTCGTCGGAACGAAAGCGCTCCCCGCGCGATGGATACTCTGAGAATTTACCATCGATGCGCAGGATGGCCCAGCGGTGAAACGCGATCGCTGCTTGCACGCGCCGCTCGATCCGGTCGAGGCGCGCGTGCCACACCACCAGCACCGCGAACGCGACGCCGAGCGCCGCGGCAAGCCACCAGCACCAGAAGGGTAGGTACCCGAAGCCCCGCGCAAAGACGAGCGCGGCGGCGCCGACGAAGGTGACCAGACGAAAGCCCGAAATCACGCGCGACGTCCGCGCGTGCTGCAGTGCTTCTCGGTCGAGCGAACGTTGTCGCGCTTCGTGCCCGTCGCGGGGCGTGCTTTCTGCCCCCTCGCGCGGAGTCGTCACCGCGTGCGGTATCTCGTCAGTTCTGGTCGTGGTCGGCATGGGGTCGATTTGGCGTACGGCTCACTTCGCAGCTGGACGCGCTTTCGGTGCGAGACGCGCGCGCAGCTGCGCGATGAGCTCGTCAGGCGCGATGAAAATGTCGTCGGGATAGGCGCGCCCCTTGATCATGTTGGCATAGATCTCGTCGGCCACTTGATAGTTGAAAGCGAGACCGGAGATGTACTCGAGCTTGAGGCTGAAGTCGCGATTGACGGGCGTGTCTTTCAACCATTCGCCTAGCTCCCGGCCGCGCGTTCCGTAGGACGCGAAGATGTCGAGTGCGGAGGTGAGCTTCACGTCGGTGAGGGATTTGCGCAGCGCCTCATTGTCGTCAATGCGTTTCTGCACGGCCGCAATATCGATACGCAGGGGTTCCATCTGCCCGAGCAGCACCACGTCGTACCCTTTGGCTTCGGGTTGCGAATTGAACACAGCGCCGTCGGGAAACGCGTCCACGAAGGTGCGCATTTGAATCTGAATGGCTTTCTCGCTCGTTTCGTAGAGCGGGACCCATTGCGTGGCGAGGCCGCCACGATTGAGCTTTTCTTTGACGATAGCGTAGTACTCTTGTGAAAAGAGTACCGAGTTGCCGCGCACCCAGGGGTGAATGGGATCCGATGTGATGATGTCGAACTTCTCGTGGGTCGTCGCCAGGAAGTGGCGCGCGTCGTCGTTGATCACTTCCACGCGCGGGTCAGCTAAAACTGCATGATTTTCCTGCGAAAAATAGCGGGATGCCGCCGGCAAGACGGCGGGCTCGATCTCGCAGATGACGATGCGCTTGACCTCGGGATGTACGACGAATGCGCCTGCGGTCACGCCCGCGCCGAGACCTACGACGAGCACCGATTCCGGTCGGGGATGCGCCAGCGCCGAAAGGTGACCGAGCAAACGCTGTAGTCGCATGTCGAGGGCGTCGGTCGACGCTTCGACCTTGCCCGCCACGTGATAATAGCGATGATTCGACGACTCGCGAACCGCGACCGTCGACGCCACTCCTTCTACCATGTAGGGAATTTTGTCACGGTCGTTCAGGGTCCAGATGTAACGCCCGATGGCTTGAAACTTCGCTGGTAGGGCAGGGACCAAGAGTACGCCCACGATCGCGATGGGGAGCGGCAACTCCGCGAGCAGGTCGAGACGGGTCCGCTTCGGTTTCGTTGCTTCTGCTGGAGGCGTCGCCGACCTTGCGTCCGGGTCGTTCTTCCGCGAAGCGGCGCGAAGCGACGCGTACATCAGGGCAGCGGATGCCGCCGAGAGAACGACGAAGATCTGCTGGGCGGTTCGCGTCCCCCAAGACGGAATGATCAACAGACTCGTAGCGAGCGAACCCACGATGGCTCCGAGTGTGTTGGCGGCATAGACGTTACCGCTCGAACGTCCTCGATCGGCGCTGGCGTCGCCCGCCGCTGCGAGCGCCAGGGGAAAGCTCATGCCCCACAGCACCGCGGCCGGAAGGATCACCTCGAGGCAGTGAATCACGTGCAGCGTGTGCAGCGTGCCGATGGGTACGACCCGCAACGTCGAAGTGTAGGGAATGATCCTGCCGATCATGAACGCCG
The DNA here is from genome assembly GCA_035318505.1 of Polyangiaceae bacterium. Classification (GTDB taxonomy): domain Bacteria; phylum Myxococcota_A; class Polyangia; order Polyangiales; family Polyangiaceae; genus DASWDH01. The sequence goes on from DATHEQ010000003.1 coordinate 18,246, forward strand.
CGTAAACGAGCGCCGGCACGAGAGCGAGCTGGCTCGCGGCCAGCAGCCGGCGACCGTCGTATCCGCGCTTCAGCGCCCCAGCCGCGATCCCACTGCCGAGCCCGAGACCTCCCAGGAAAACGGCGAGAATGATGGCAAAGGTGTAGATGGTGCCGCCAAAAAGAAGCGCGAGCAGCCGCGTCCATGCCACTTGCGCGCCGAGCGCGGTTAGCCCCGAGAGCGCGACGACTTCATAGACGGTACGGGCGGCGTCGCGAGGTGTGGCAGAAACGTCGTCATTCTCACGCGGCGCACTCGCGCCTTGCTCCGGGCGGCGGGAGAGGCGGAGCGCCGTCAATCCGATCGCCAGATTCAAGGCCGCGGCAATGGCACTCGCGACGACGATGTCCCAGTTCGGAAGGATGTAGAACCCCGTGCAGAGGCAGCCGAGCACGGCGCCGAACGTATTGGCTCCGTAGAGCTCGGCGAGCGCCGAGCTTCCCGCGGCGCCGCCGTGGTACCGGCGGGCGACGGCGGGGAGCGTCGCACCCATCAGCGCGGTCGGCGGCAAAAGAATGATCGCCGCGACCAGCCCGCGCAGCGCGATGCCCGCGAGACCGTGGCCGAAGAGGCCTAGGTAGACGGCGCGCGCGCCCGGCAGCACGAAGGGAAGCGCGAGCCCGAAGGCACCGATGCCTATCTCGATGAGCCCGTACACACGGAGCGGGTGCGCTGTGCTCGGAACGACGCGGGCGAGCAAGAGGCTGCCGAGGAACATGCCTCCCATGAAGCTCGCCAAGAGAATGCCGAGTGAGAGCGCCGATGCACCGATGACCAAGCGAAGCAGGTGAAACCAGACGATCTCGTAGATGAGCGCCGCGCACCCGCTCGCGACGAACAAGAGGAGGAGCACGGTGTGGGTGCGCATCGGCTGCGCGGGGCCAGATTTTTCCTCCATGAGCTCGTTCGGGGCGGCGGGAGCCTAGCGGAACCGCGCGCCCGCGCACAGTGGAGCCCTGGTTGATCCCGTCGCTCGCCGCTGCCGAGAGAATCCGCGGCACGCTGCGCGACTTCGCTCTATCGTAGCCGGATGCGGGTTACCTTCTACGGCGTCCGCGGCTCCATCGCCACCCCCGGACTTTCGACGGTGCGGTATGGAGGCAACACGGTCTGCGTCGACGTTCGCCTCGCGGACGGCACCGTGGTGATCCTCGACGCCGGTACCGGGATCCGTGAGCTTGGCCGCGTGCTCCTGCGCGAAGGCACGTCGGGGCCGATTCACTCACTGATTACACACGCCCATTGGGACCACATCATCGGCATTCCGTTCTTCGGCCCGATTTGGCGCAAGGACACGCACCTCATTCTCTATCCGCTGGCGACCGCAGCGCAGGAGCGCCTACGGCACAACTCCATCCTGTTCGAAGAAATTCACTTTCCGGTACGAGCTACGGACATCCCCGCGAAAGTCGAGCTCATCGACCCTCGTGAAGAGCGCTGGCGCATCGGCTCTGCCGTCGTGTCCCGTATCCAGCTCAATCATCCAGGCGGGGCGCAGGGTTTTCGCATCGACGATGCCGATCGCTCCTCGCTCGTCTACCTCACCGACAACGAGCTCGCGCCGCCGGGCCCTGCTGTCACGACGATGGACGACCTTGCCAAATTCTCGCGCGACGTCGGCCTGCTCATTCATGACGCCCAATACGTCGAGGAGGACATGCCGCTCAAACGTGGCTGGGGCCACTCACTCGTTAGCGACGTGCTCGAGCTCTCGCGCCGAGCCCAGGCGTCCACGGTGGCCCTCTTTCATCATGAACCCGACCGCGACGACGAAGCCCTCGATCGCATCGGCGTGCGCGCGAGCGTGTGGGTGAAAGAAAAGGGGAGCGCCACACAGGCCGTGGTGGCGCGCGAGGGGCTCACGATGACGGTGCTGCCGCGCTGAAGCGCGCGCCCCGGATCAAGGCGCGGCGGGCGGCGTCTCGATAGCGAGCAGCTCGATGTCGAAAACGAGCGGGCCGCCCGGTGCGCCGGGACGCGGGGTGTCGCCGTAAGCAAGTGCGCCGGGAATCCAGAACCTGGTTCTCTCCCCTTCGACCATCAGCTGTACGCCCTCCGTCCAGCCTTTGATGACGCCATTGAGGCCGAAGGCTGTCGGCTCGCCGCGCGTGACCGAGCTGTCGAACATCTTGCCGTCCGGCGTCCACCCCGAATAGTGCACCTTCACGCGATCAGTCGGCTTCGGATGCCGCGTGCCCGTCCCTTTTTGCAGAACGCGGTAAGCCAGTCCCGATTCGGTCTTCTTGGCCGTGGCCGGCGCGGCTTTGACATCGGGCGGCACGGCGGGAGCTTTGGGCGCCGTCGCGATCTCCAGGAGCTCGACGTCGAAGACGAGCATACCCGCCGGCATCCCCGGTTGGGCGGGCGTCTCGCCATAGGCGAGCTTGGCCGGAATCCAGAGGCGTGCTTTTTCACCAGCAGTCATCAGCTGAAGACCTTCCGTCCAGCCCTTGATGACCCCGCTCACGCGGAAGCTGGTCGGCTCGCCGCGAGCGACGGAGCTATCGAACATTTTGCCGTCCGCCGTCCAGCCCGTGTAGTGCACCTTCACTTTGTCGTCCGGGCCCGGGCGCTCCTTGCCCGTACCCGGTGTCAGCACCTTGAGAGCAAGGCCGGAAGCCGTCTTCTTGGCGTCGTTCGGTGGAGCAGCCACATCCGCCGGGGCGGGCAGCGTTTTCGCCTCTTTCGGGTCCTGCAGAGGACCGAGCTCGGACATCGAGATCGAGCCGACCACCGATGGGACGGCGGCGACGGCACTCGGCTGGGTTGCAGGCGCGGGCGGGGGCACCGTTTCGGCGGGCCGTGCGGCGCTAGCGCTGGGAGCCGGTTCGGGGGGCGTTTTCTCGCATGCAGCGAGGATTCCAAGCGCAGAGACGCAGGCGGCGGAGAGGAGGAGGGAGCGATGGTTCATGGTTGGCGTGCAGGCTAGTCCAGCCCGTCACCGACGCCAACGCCCGCGCGAAGGCGCGCTTCCGCCAAGGCTGAACGGAGCACGAATCCATGCCTAGCGGGGCATACCCCGCGGGAATGAAACCTCCGCGCGGAGGGTTGCGAGAGTTGAAATGCGCTCGCACCAACTCCTTCGCCGCTCCGCTTTGGCTTTCGTTCTTCCCATGGCCCTTTTGGCAGGTTGCCAAAGACAATCCCCCAACGCGAACGGTGCTGCCACCGGCCATCCCTCGGCACTGACCGCAAGCTCGCAGGCTTACGCAGCTGCGGTACCGCCTTCCACGCCTGCGCCGTTCGCATCGCCGCCGCTCTTGGCGGGTACACCGGACGTGGCCGCTCTCGTGGCGAGCGTCAAGCCTTCGGTCGTCAACATTATGACCGTTCACGAGGCCCGTCCTGCAAAGCTCGACGATAACTCTCCCTTCGGAGCTCAGCCGTTCATGCCCTTCGGGCCCGGTCGTCGCGGCGGTGAAAACCCCGCGTTCAAGCAAAGGGCGCAGGGTTCCGGATTCCTCGTCGACGGCAAAGGTCACGTCGTCACCAACGCGCACGTCGTCGAGGGGGCCAACGAGGTGAAGGTGAAGCTCGCCGATGAGCGCGAGTTCTCTGCCAAAGTCGTAGGGCGCGACCTCCGCCTCGATCTGGCGGTGCTCGAGCTCGACGGTGCCAAAGATACGCAAGGCGCGGCGCTCGGATCGAGCACGGATTTGCGGGTGGGCGAATACGTCGTCGCTATCGGCAATCCCTTTGGTCTTGGCAATACCGTCACCATGGGTATCGTCAGCGCCAAGGACCGCGCCATCGGCGCCGGACCGTATGACGACTTCATTCAAACCGATGCCTCCATCAATCCAGGCAACAGCGGAGGGCCGCTCTTCAACCTCAAGGGGGAGGTCATCGGCATCAACACCGCCATCAATCCCAATGGGCAAGGCATTGGTTTTGCCATTCCCGTCGACGCGCTGAAAGACGTGCTCGAGCCGCTCATCAGCACCGGCCGCGTAGCGCGCGGCTACCTCGGTGTGATGATCCAATCGGTCGACGCCACGCTCGCCAAAGCGCTCGGCCTGCAGGGCTCGAAAGGTGCGCTCGTCGCGGAGGTCGTGTCGGGCGGCGCCGGCGATCGCGCGGGCGTCAAGAGCGGGGACGTGATCGTCGCCGTCGACGGCGCGCCGGTCGCGTCTTCGGACGAGCTTCCGCGCATCGTTGCTCGCCATGCGCCTGGCTCGCGCGCCAAGCTCGAAGTGTTGCGCGGCGGTCATCGGCAGGTGCTCGAGGTCGGCCTCGACGAGTTGAAAGACGACGCGGAGCGCGCCGAGCAAAAGCCAGCCACGCGGCCGGGAACGGACGCGCCCGCCGGGCTCGGCATCGAGGTCGGCGAATCGCCCAACCGAAAAGGTGAAGTCGTCGTGGGCAGGGTCATGCCCGGCAGCGCCGCCGAGGGGCAGCTGCGGCCCGGCGACGTCATCGTCGAGGTCAACAACGCACCGGTGCACCGGCCGGAGGATGTGGTTGCGCGTGCGAAGAGCACGCCAGGGGGCAGCCCAGTGCTCTTCAAGATCAAACGCGAAGGTAAACCGCGCTACATCGCCATCGAACGATCGACGGGCTGAGTCGCGCTCTTTCGTGTGACGCGCCTCTTCGAAGTGTGCGCGTATGTTTCCAGCGCACATTGGCGACGATGCACGCTGCAAATTGCGCGCGCACACGCGAAGGTATGAGCAAAACCGCCGTAGGTTGACTCGTGCCTGCGGAACGTTTTTCGGTACTATGGAAGTCATGCCGAAGCGCGGCGTTTTCTTGATCCTCGGGGCCGTCGTGCTTCTCGCAGCATCCGGTTCGGCCGAGGTCGTCAAAGGGCGCCCCAAAGCGCCGCCGGCCAAACAGGTTCCCGCCAAGGCACAACCTTCGGCGCCGGCGCCCGCCAAAGACACTGCGCCTGCGAGCACCGAGGCCGAGCCGGCGTCGAGCGCCGCGCCGGCGATGACGGGACGCGGCGAAGCGAGCACACCGCCGCCGGTCAAGACCTACACGAGTGATGGTGGCGTGACCGTGGTCGAAAAGGGCGCCACCAAGCAGTTTCAATTCACCGAAACCGACGTCGAGGGGCGCCTCAAGGTGCCGCAGCTCGTCTACTTCCTGCGGCGGGTGCGCGCGGAATTTGCAGCGGGAGACCTCGGACACCGTTCGTTCCTGCGTGAGCTCTCCGCGACGCAGCGCGATCCCGCCTTCTAAATGACAGCAGCCACAATCCCCTCGACCGTGCTCCGTGTCGCCGCCGCGTGGGGCACGACCGTGCTCTCGGTGAAAAATCTTGTCGTCGGGCAGTCGTACATCCTCGGCGAGACCGAGGGCGCCAGCATGGCCATGCCTGACGGGCTCACGGCTTCGAGCATTCCGGTGCGCGCCGTTGCGACGGGGTGGGAGCTCGACGCGCGCGGCGTCAAAACGGGCCTCTTGCGCCTGCGTGGACGCGAAGAGGACCCCAAGCGTTTCGTCGACGCCCCTGTCATCCTCGTGCCCGGCGATTGGGGTCTCCTTCAGTACGGCGCCTTCTCGCTGTTCTTTCAATTCGGGCCCGCAGCTCCGCCGCTCAGCAAAAAGAAACGGCGCGATCTGCTCGTCGGATTGTCGATCGCAAGCTCGGTCATCTTTCACTTCGGGCTTTTTGGATTGGTGCGCGCGATCACCTCGCCCCCTCCCATTCCCAAGCCGGCCGAGCTCTCCAAACCAGAGGAGATCGCGGCGCGCTTCGGCATCGATCGAGCGCTTCCAGAAGAGGCTTCCAAAGAGACGATGGCCGGCACCGATAAATCGGGCGGCACGGGCGTCAAAGATCCCGGCGCGCGCGACACCAAGAAGCAGGGCGGCGGCAAGAAAATGGCCGAAACCGAGGGCAAACTCGGCAAAAACGGCAAAGAAGATCATACCGAGCTCCAGGGCGAGATCCGCAACGGCCTCGGCGGCATGAGCGACGTGTTGGCCAGCGAAACCGGCGAGGAAATCAAGCACACGCTCGGCACCATCAGCTCGGTTGCCGCGGCGCTCGGCGGGCTCAACTCCGCCAACATCGTGCTCGGCGCGGGTACCGGCACCGGCCTCAAAGGCGTCGGCCCTGGCGGCGGGGGCACCGGCGCCGGTGTTCCGTTCGGCTCGGGCACGCTCAATACCGGGTGGGGCGTGGGAAGCGGCGGCGGTTTCGGTGCGGGCGCCGGCGGTCCTGGCGGTAAAGGTCGCGGCGGTCCGGGCCTCGGCGGCAGCGGCAAAGGGGACGGCCAAGGCAACGGCACCGGCGAACGCCAGGTCGCCGTGCAGAGCGGAGCTGGTTCGGGTACCGGCGGGCTCTCTCCTGAGCAGATTCGTCGGGTGGTGATGGCGCACCTCGGCGCGCTGCGCGCTTGCTACGAGATGGAAGCCGAACGCAATCCGAGCCTCAAAGGCGGCGTGAGCGTGCAGTGGCAGATCGCGCCCGAGGGGACGGTGAGCGCGGCAAGCCTCGGGAGCTCGTCGCTCGGAAACCCGAGGGTCGAAGGTTGTGTCGTACGTCAGGTCAAAGGGTGGCGCTTCCCCTCCAGCGCGGCCCCGTCGAGCGTCAACTGGCCCTTCAAGTTCGGACTGTCGGGCGGAAGCTGAGCGCGGTGCGGCCACATGCCTCTTGATCCAATGCCGTCTCGCTGGGGGGTAGAACCCTCCG
>DATHEQ010000004.1:0-7110 GCA_035318505.1 Polyangiaceae bacterium
ATAGAAGTCTTCTATGGTGACCGGCATGCCCGCGATGAGCTCGGAATCGATGGTAGGCGCCGTTTTCTCGTCGCGGTATCGCTTGCTGCGTTTGATTGCAGAAGGGGGTCTCGCGGCGGTGTTCGAGGCGCAGGATCTGAGCGGCTCAGGCCGATGCGCGCTCAAGGTGCTGCGCTCGGAGTACGCGGCCGACCGTCGGGTCGTCGCTCAATTCTACGGCGGAGCCGAGGTGGCGGCGCGGCTTGCCCACCCCAACATCGCACGCTGCTTCGGCCACGCGCCTCCCGAAGAGCCTTCGCCCTACGTCGTGAACGAGCTCGTCGAGGGCACCTCGGTCGCTTCGTACCTCCGGCCCGGCCTCGCCTACGAGGCGCAGATCGCCGTTCCCATCGTACGCGCGCTGCTCAGCGCCCTGGCGGAGGCGCATCGCCAAGGTGTCGTGCACGGCGATATCAAGCCGGGCAATGTCTTTCTCACGCCGCGCGCGGACGGTCCGCCGATGGTCAAGGTGCTCGACTTCGGCATCGCGCGCGCCATGGACGCCGCGGGGGGCATGATGACGCGCACCCGGAGCGGCGCATTTCTCGGCTCGTCGTCCTACATGAGCCCGGAGCAGATCCGCAATGCGCGGGAAATCGGGCCGCCCAGCGATCTGTGGTCGGTCGCCATCCTGCTCTACCAGCTGCTCGCAGGGCGTGAACCGTTCATTGCTCAGACGGAAGCGGCCAAGCTTACCCTCGTGCTTTCGGGTGAGCCGCCCTCTATCGCCCAGGGCAAACCGGAGCTTGCGGGGTGGCGTGTTTTTTTTGGTCGTGCCCTGGCGCGGGAGGCGGAGCACCGCTTTGCCTCCGCGGCCGAGATGGACGCGGCGATCGTCGAGGCTGCCGGGGCGGCGGCGAGGGGCGCGCTGGGCGTCTCGGTGACGGACATGTCGCCGCAGCTCGCCCAGGTCGTCGCGCGCGGCGGCGCGCACGCGCAGATCGAGGTGCTGCGAACGCCCGTCCGTCCACCCGCCTCCGAGCGGGGGCCAAGGGGCGACAGCACGCTGCGCGCCGGCGAGGTTCCCATGCTGGCGCCGCAAGGGTCAAACGTCCCCATGTGGATCGCGGTTGTGGTGGCGACCATTTGCCTGGCGGCCGGCTTTCTCGCCGGCTTCGTCGTTGCGCGCCTGTAACGCGCGAGCTTGACGCCGCAGAGCTCCGCGGGAGGGCGGGCTAAGGGGCCTTCATGGGTGCGCCGCGCCTGACGCCGGGCGAAGGATCTTCGACGGTGAGGCGCGCGCCTGGTTCGACCGACGCCGTGACCCAGCAGTTTCCGCCGATCACCGCGCCTCTGCCGATCGCCGTCTCACCGCCGAGGATGGTGGCATTGGCGTAGATGATGACGTCGTCCTCGATAGTGGGGTGCCGCTTTTTCGACTCTGCTGCGCGCGCCTTGCCCTTCGGCACGGAAAGAGCGCCCAGAGTGACCCCTTGGTAGATCCGCACCCGCTCGCCGATGATCGTCGTTTCGCCGATGACGATCCCGGTGCCATGGTCGATGAAAAACCACTTGCCGATGGTGGCGCCGGGATGGATGTCGATGCCCGTCTTCTCGTGCGCGTGCTCGGTGATCATGCGCGGAATGATGCTGGAGCCGTCGAGCAAAAGGCGATTGGCCATCCGGTAACAAGTGATGGCGTAAAGGCCCGGGTAGCAGAAAATGACTTCGTCGGTCCCGCTCGCGGCGGGATCTCCTTCGTAAGCAGCCTCGACGTCGGTGGCGAGGGCGGCTCGGAGCTCGGGCAATCCTTCCAAAAAGCGCGTGCAGATGGCGCGTGCTTTCTCGGCACAGAGCACGCAGTCCACGCTCCGCTCCTCGAGGCCCGCGCAGCGATGGTGCAGCCCTCGGTAGAGCTGGGCGCACAATCGCCCTTGCAAGTTCTCGAGCCGCTCGCGCACGGCAGCCTCGACGGTCTCCCGGCTCTCGCTCGGCATCGGTACGCCGACGAAGCCGGGGAGCAGCACGGCGCGAACCGTTTCGATGCACCATTGCACTTCCGACTGCTGCGGCAGCTCGTAGCCGCCGATGTGATGCATGGTGCGCGGCCCCGCTTCATAGCTCTGTGCAATCACGGCCGAAAGCTGATCGAGCCTCGAGGGCTTCTCGTCGATTTTGCTCATCGAAGGTCTTGTCGCGTCGAAGGGGTAAAGCTCGTCTCGAGCGGGCCACCGCCGCACGCCCTCGTCGTAACGCCGACAACGAGTGCGGTCAAAGTCGATGCCGTGGGCGGAGCGCTGACTGCAGCGGGATGGACGACGAACGGCTGAGCCGTCGACGAGCTCTGGCACGGCGCGCCCGAGTCGCCGGCTGGCACGGGGAGCCGAGCTCGGCGTCTATTCTACGGCGCTACTAGGCTGTTGCCCCGCCGCGGCTCGAGCCGTCTTGTGGTACGGCGCGGCTGGCAGGACCGTTGGGTCCGGTCACGGAGCTGGAGAGCTCCATGAGCAGGTCGCGGCACTCGGGCTTGCCCTTCAAGTGGGCCACGAGCACGTTGGTCACTTCGGTGAACGACTTCTCGAAGGCGAGACCATCGCGGGTGCGGGCCGAGACTTTCTCGCGCCCGGAAGCGAGGTCCTCTTCGAGCGCTTCCGCGTAGCGCGAGAGCTGCGCGCGGAGCTCCTCGATTTGCCGACGCAGATCGCGCGCCGTCGTTTCACGCGCCGATTGCTTCGCCTCGCGGTTTTGCAGCCACTCGCGTTTGGCGACGATCATGGCGTCGGCGGCGCCGGCGCGCTCGAACACAGCGCGCGTCATTTGACCGTTGCGCTCGGCGGCGTCGGCTTGCGTTTTGGCGACCTGCGCCGCTTTTTCGGCGGCGACGAGCTCGGCCCGGACTTTCTCGGCTTCCTCTTGGAAAGCTGCGCCCTCGCGCAACACGCGTGATTCTTCGTGGGCGAGCTCTTCGACCTTACGACCAATTTCCGCGCGGAGGGCTCGACCGCGGCGCTCGAGCGCCTCGAGCTTTCTCGTATGTGTCGCGACCTCACCTTCCAGCCTGTTCGCCTTGGCCGCGAGATCCCATGCTTTCTGCACGGCGTTGACGACGTCGGGAGGTGCGTTGCCGGAGGGGTAGGCGCGCGCGACCATGCGCGAGAAGAGCGCGGCGCGGCTGGCCCACTCGATGACGCCGGGCGATTGCGGCGGCGGAGGGGGCGCCGGTGCGATCGGCGCTTCGGCCTGGTTGCCCCCGACTTCCCATTGCTGCGACGGCAGCGACCGCTGGAGCGCCTTCATCTCCTCTTGGACGTGGTGGGCGTCCTGGTAGCGCTTACGGATGTCTTTTTCGAGCAGGCGCAGGGTGATGGCTTCTGCCGCGGGATTGACATCGTTGCGGATGGAGCGCGGCTTGGGCGGGATGCCGCTGCGCTGCATTTCGAGCAGCGTCTCGCGGTCGCTCGATCGGAAAGGGAGCTGTCCGGTGAGCATCTCGAAGAAGAGAACGCCCATCGCGTAGAGATCGGACTGCGGCCCGGCGTCTTCTCCGCGCGCTTGCTCGGGAGACATGTACTCCGGCGTGCCGAACACCGCGCCTTTCGGTGCGAGGCGCGGATCGCGCGCCAGACCGGCCAAGCCGAAGTCGAGGATCTTGACGAAGTCCTTACGGCCGCCGCGCACCGTGAGAAGAATGTTGTCGCTCTTGAGATCGCGGTGGACGACGCCGAGGTCGTGGGCACGCGCGAGAGCGGCGCACATCTGCTCGAGAATGTCGACGCCCCGCGAGAGCGACATCGGACCGCGCGCCAGCTCGCTCGCGAGCGCGGTGCCGACCAGGTACTCCATGACGAGGTAGAGTTCGCCGTCCTCGGTCTCGCCAATGTCGTGGATGTCGATGATGTGCGCGTGATCGACGCGGTTGGCGGCGCGTGCTTCGCGCAGCATCCATGCGCGCAAGTGCGTCTCGCCACGTAGATCGGGGCGGATCAACTTGAGCGCGACGACGCGTTCGATGAGCACGTGGCGAGCGCGGTAGACGACGCCCATGCCGCCCTCACCGAGCCGCGCCTCGAGCCGATAGCGGCCTGCGACGACTTTGCCGAGCATCGGATCGTTCGATCCCGAACGTCCTCCTCCCCCCTTCGCGACCACCTGTTCCATGCTGTCTTTTTCGCTCCTAGAACGACGCTGTCGAACGCCGACTGTCGTGGTCACCGTCGGACGGTCGGTGATGAGGACTTGCCCTCACGGTGAACCGTACTCGTGGCAACAGGCGCCAACGGGACGAAGGACCCACGTAGGCAGCCTATCAGTACGAAGGCGCATTGGGGAAGGCGCGCCGCGCGCAAAAATGCCGCTAAATCCCGGAGAAACACGCTCCGATGTAACGAACCGTCGCCGCGTGTGGGTGCGCCCCGGAGATGCCCGACAGCGGCATGCAGCGCGCCGCGGCGTCGCGTCATCGCGACCGCGCGGTTTCGGCGGTGTTAGCTGTCGCCGGGAGCGGCTTCTTGCGGCGCCGCACTCGTGACGGCGACGAGGGGGAGCCGCAGTACGAAGCGAGCACCGCCGCTCGGCGCGCTTTCCACCGACAGCGCGCCTCCGTGGCGGGCGGCGATCTGGGCCGAAATGGAGAGCCCGAGACCGGTTCCCTGGCCCGCCGGTTTGGTGGTGAAGAAAGGGTCGAAGATGCGGGTGCGCAGCTCATCGGGCACGCCCGGACCGTTGTCCTCGATGACGACTTCGACAGCCGTGGGCAAGAGCCGCGTGGTGACGCGAATCTCCGCCGGACGAAGGCCGCTCACCGCTTGCCAGGCATTGGTGAGTAGATTGAGGAAGATCTGGTTCACCTCTCCGGAGCGCACGAGCAGCACCGGAAGCGCGGCATAGTTCTTTTCGACCGTCACACCTTCGTGCCTCAGGTGCGCGCCCAAGAGCGACAGCGCTTCGTCGAGTCCGGCGTGCAGATCGGTCGGCACGCGATCGCTCGAGGCGCGCGAGAAATGCAGCAGGTCGCCCACGATGCGTACGGCGCGGTCGGTGCTCCTGCGAATGACGCGTGCAATGCCGTCCAAGTCGTCGAGCGTTGCGTCGAGGCCGACCTCGTGGCGAAGCTGCTGCATCTCATCTTGCGCCGTCGCAGGCAGCTGCCGTTCGATGTCGCGGTAGCGATCGAGAACGCGCCGCACTTCGCCCCCGCGCTCGACCAGCGATTCAATGGAACCGGCGATCGCGTTGAGCGGATTGTTGATCTCGTGCGCCACGCCGGCGACGAGCTGCCCCAGGCTGGCCATCTTCTCGCCATGGAGCAGCGCTGCTTGCGTCTCTTTCAGCTCGATGAGGGCGCGCGTCAGTGCCGCCGTTCGCGCGTCCACTTTTTCTTCCAAGCCCGCGCGCTCCGCCTCGAGCTCGGCGATCGTGGCGCCGAGGGTCTGCCTCATCCGCTCGATGCTGGTGCCGAGGCGGGTGATCTCGTCGGGACCGATGACATGCGGCACCGCGACCGCGAGTCCCCCGCCTCCCACGCGATCCGCCGCCTCGGCCAGCGTGCTCATCGGGCGCGATAGCTCACGCGCGGCACGGACGATGACGCCGCCCGACGTCACGACCAGCACGACGAACGAACCGACGACGGCCCACACCTCGTTGGCATTGGAACCGAGGGGTCCCACGAGCGCCCGGTAAAGGCCGAGCGAAGACACGAGCGAGAGCGTGCAGCTGAAGACGAGAGGGAGCCCGAAATCGACGAGCATTCGGCGGCGAAGGCTGCCCCCCTGAAGCTCGGCGGTCGACGCTGCGCCCCACGAGCGAAGCTCGTCCACGGCGGGCGCGAGAATGCCGAGATGCCACGCCCGCTGGTAAAAGGAGATTCCCCAGGCAAAGAGCAACCCGATGGCGACGACGATGGTGGCGTCGGCCGTGCTCCACCCGAAGAGACCCCGGAATCCAAAGGCGCCGAGCGTCGTACACACGGCCCACAGACCGAAATTGACGAGCGCGAGCTGCCCCGGCAGGCGCGTGGCGCGCGTCGCTCCGGCGGCGAGCAGATCTTTCGGACCGCCGGGGCCCGCGGCCAGCGCTGTCGTGACCAGCGAGGTCACGCGCGGAACCGCGAGGGTGAACATCAACGTGCCGCCCAGCGTGAGCCAAGGCAGCACCTGCCACCACGCATTGCGGATCTGATCGTTGGTCGTGCGCAGAAAAGCCACCAAGAAGAGCATCAAGATGTGGCCGGCGACGACGCCCACCACGAACGTCGACTCGGCGAGACGGCCATTCAGCGTGCGCACCAGCTCCTTGGCGTGGATCCCGCCGTTCTCGAGATCGCGCGCATAGCGGTAGAGCGCGCGGCGCACGCCGCTGGCCATGACGCCGAATGCGCCCGCGCCCAGCATGGCGCGGCTGCCGGTGAGCTCGACCACGGGAAGTAGCGCGAGCGCCCAGGAAAGCGCGCGTGTTGCATCGATCGTTTGAGCGAGCGCGTGGTTGCCGCGCGCCATCCAAGGTGAGACGAACGCGCTCACGCCGAGGGATCCCACGAAAATGAGCACGGGCCACGGTCGCGCGACGACGGCCGGCGACACGGCCGTCGCAAAGAGCAATCCGGAGAGCGACTCCCAGCCGATGGCGGCGAGCTCCGCGCCGGCTAGATACGAGAGAGGCAGGCCGCGCGCGGGCCAGCTGTAGCTCGAACCTCGCGTACCGCGGGTACTAGAAGGTGGCGGAGAAGACGGGGACTCGGAGCTCATGCTTCTGCTCCAGACCGTACTTCTGCAGCTCGTCGGGGCGATAGACGGGGCGCAGCTCGACGGCCGGCACAGCGACCTGCAAAGCCCCCGCCTCGAGGTCGACCAAGCCGACCGGGATCTTCAAATTGGCTTGCTTCCAGTGGTACCGGAGGGAAGTCGGACCCGGAGAACCCGGTCCAGGCGATGCGGGCGTCGTCGCGGGAGGCGGGGCGCCTCGTGGTGGCTCGCTCGCGGGAAAAGGGGCCGAGGGCTTGTCCTCGGTGTAGTCCTCCGGCGGGGAGTACGACGTCGCCTGGAGCACCGCGACGGTGGTCGGAATGATGAGCGCCATTCCGCCGGCGAGCATGTAGACCGAGATCTTGGGATCGGCGTCTTTCTCGAGCAG
>DATHEQ010000005.1:0-10267 GCA_035318505.1 Polyangiaceae bacterium
TCAAACCGCCGCGGAGGAACCCTCACTGAGTTCTGGGCGATCCCAGAGAGTCAACGGTTCCATGAGTTCGTCGGTGGCGAGCTCATCGAAAAGGCGGCCCCGAGTGGCGAGCACGGTGACGCCCAGGCCGGCGTCGTGAGCGCTGTTCGCCCGCCTTTTCAGCGAAGGCTGGGCGGCGGGGGACCGGGAGGGTGGTGGATCGCAACCGAGGTGGAGGTTTTGCTCGACAAGAGTGATGTGGTGCGGCCCGACGTCGTCGGCTGGCGGCGCCAATCCTCCCCCGAGCGGCCAACGGGCACTCCCGTCCGACAGCGGCCGGATTGGATTTGCGAGATCGTTTCTCCTTCCGACGCGAAGGACGACACCGTCGAGAAGCTGAGGCTTTACCATCGTGCTGCCACGACGCACCATTGGATCGTCGACCTGCGTGACGCGACGGTGACCGTGATGCGGTGGAGCGCCGACGGCTACGTGACGCTCCAGCGAGCCGAGCGCGGAGAGATCATTCGGGCCGAGCCGTTCGAGGCCATCGAGATCGCGGTCGGCACGCTCTTCGGTGATGATCCGCCGGAACCGGGCCAGCGCTAGCTCGTTCCTTGACGCTGCGCACCCTCCACCATCTCGGCCAGCATCTTGACGCCGATGGCCTCGACCTTGCGCCCGAGCGCGTATCGTTCGTTGCCAGCGTAGACGACGAAACGGCGATCGGGCTTCAGATCCTCGCATGCGAGGTAGAAGCCTTTCGCCGGAGGCGTCGCGAGGCCGCGCTTGATCTCGATCGCCCAGCGGCCACGCTTGGGTAGGTCGAGCACCAGGTCGATCTCCGCGCCCGCCGCGCTTCGATAGAAGCTCGCTTGGGTTCGGGAGGGCGCGACACCGAGCAGGTTCTCGATAACCAGGCCTTCCCAGCTCGCACCCACGACGGGATGCCCGGCGAGCTCGTTGTGGTCTTCGATGCCGAGTAAGGCGTGCACCATACCTGTCCGGGAACCCGCCTCGTACCCAGAACTTCGTCAAGGCCGTTTCATCCGTGACGACTTCCAGTACATCGAATGGACCCATCTCCACATAGGCGATCCGCCCGCGAGACTCTCGCCCGATTGGCGGAGCAAATCGATCGAGGCCGAGCCGAGGATAAGGAACCGTCCGTGGCGCCGCCCGCGACGCCTCCCCTGATCGATGAGACCGCGCAGGGTCTGGAAAAGCTCGGGGGCTCGATGAATCTCGTCGAGGATGACCAGGCGATCCTCATAGCTGCGCAAGAACAGCGATGCGTCGCTCAGTTTGGCGCGGTCCTCACGCACTTCGAGGTCGAGATAGAGCGCCTGAGACTGGCCGGCGATCTCGAGCGCGAGCGTCGTTTTGCCCACCTGACGCGGCCCCAGCAGCGCCACGGCTGCCTGCCGGTCGAGCATCTCGAACCGTCTGAAGGGCGCGGCGCGGGATCATCGTCCATGCAAATTAAACGCATCAAATTCGATTTGCAAGGTAGCGTTCGATGGCCACGATCGCATCGATCCTTGTAAATCGCGTGTCTGACACGGGCATATTCAAGGATGAGTCCGACCTGTCTCGCCCCGATTTGATGCGCTCTTCCCAAAGGGCCGACCATCACCTCGGCCTCTCGAAGAGCTAGAGGCCAGCATTGGCGGGCACATGAAGGCCAAGCATGCTCGCCGTTGACACCAACGTCCTTGTTCGTTTGATGACGCGGGACGATTCCAAGCAACTCGCCGCAGCCGAGGCTTTCGTCACGAGCGGGGCGTGAGTCTCGCATCTCGTGCTGGCCGAGACGACGTGGCTCCTTGGCGCAGCATACGAGCGCGATGCCGGCGCCATCGCCACGGCAGTCCAGATGTTGCTCAACCACCGCGACATCGATTCAGGATCCCGACGTCGTCAGCGCAGCGCTCGAACACTTCCAGCGCCAGCCGGCAATCGGTTTTTCCGACTGCCTGATTCTCGAGATTGCTCGCAAAGCAGGATACTTGCCGCTTGGAACGTTCGACAGGCATCTCAGCAAGCTCGACGGTGCGGAGCGGCTCTGAACCAAATCCTCACCGCTCTCCCCACGTCACACCCGCGGAATTTGCGCCAGCTTGTCGAAATGCCGGTCGCGCGTGCAGAGCGAAAGATCGTGCTGCAAGACGAGCGCCGCGATCCAAAGATCGTTCGTCGGGATGGGTGTGCCCTGCCGACGCAGCTGCGCGTAGGCCGACGCATAGTGGTGCGTCGTCTGTGCGTCCGCGAATAGAATCTCGACGTCGTCCTTCATGAGAAATCGCCGCAGGAGGCGTTCGTTCTCCGCCTGCCGCGTACCCGTGGCGAAACCGGCTCGCAGCTCTCCGACCACGACGAAAGGGAGATACACGGCGTCCGCGGTCTCGACGATCTCGGCGACGTCGCGGCTGCCCGTGATGAGGTCGTCGTAACGATTGGAGTCAATAGCGATCCTCATCGCCACAGCTCGGGATCGATCCGCCGCTGGTCCTCGAGCGCCGCGTCGAGCTCAGGATCTTTGCGCCCCGCGCCCACCAAGTCTTGCACGGAGCGGCGCTTCTTCGGTTCTTCCGAAAGCCCCACCGCCTCGGCAAGCGCGTCGAGCGTCACTTGGTTGAGCGTCTTGTTCTCTTTCCGAGCTCGGCTCCGCAGGGCGGCGTCGAGCTTCTTTGGGATGCGCCGTAACGTGTACTGCATGCTACGATGCCTCCTAGCATACAGATGTGCATGCAGCCATGCGACCGCGCAAGGTGGGTGTGACGCCGATGGCCAGCCAGCCGACAGATGGAACCATATAGCGTCTTGCCCCGATGGACCGGAACGCTGACCGGGTTCTTGCCTGGGAAAGTAAGTATCACATGGCTGCCCGACTGCCGGTTCACAGTCCACCCGAGCCGCACCAAGGCGCGGACCAAGCGGCGGTTTGGTAATCGAGCCGAGATGCCCGAAAGCGTCAGCCGCGTGCAGGAATTCGAGACGGAGGAGCTTCGTCGTCGAGTAACGGAACTCGAAGCGCGGCTTTTCGAACGTGACGGCGGAGCGCGACAAGTTCGTCGCGGCTACGAGCAACTCAAGAAGCAAAGCTAACGGTGCCGGGTTGGGCGGTTGGGCGAAGAGGAGGCGCGGAAAGCCTCGGAGGAGACGGAGGGTTGGTAGCGAATGTGCAAGGCGCGAGCGACCGCGGCCCGAGCTCTGCTGGTCGCGGCGGTCTAGTTGTAGCCACTCACCACGATGAACTACTCGCGGCCGCGCACAGGGTCGTGGCTCTTGCGAAAGGTTGATTCGATGCCCCAACCGTCCGGTGCCGACGATGCGCGCAAAGTCGGCAACTAAACGTTTTTAGCGCGAGTCATTGACCCTGGGCATCGGGGGGAGGCGACTTGGTGTAGAAGGCGCAAGTTGCCGGCGAGGGGAAGGGTTGCGAGTTCACGCACAATCCATTGATGGTCGAGCAGACTCCTGACGTGCATTGCCGGTCCGACGTACACGCGCTGCCGTTCACCTGACCACTCACGCACGTCCTCGCGGCGTCACCCACAGCGGCCGCGCAATAAAGCGACGTTGCATTGTGAATTCCCAAATATGCGCAACGATCGCTGTTGAAATTGGGATCGTCACAGGTTCCGCCTGAGCCGATAACCGGAACGCACGTACCCGTGCCGCCGCTCGCATTGGAGTTGCAATACTGCCCGCTTCTGCACTCAATGGAGTGAGTACACGCCCCATTCTGCAAGACCGATCCTTGCAGAGCCGTAGTGCATGTCGCATAGAGGTTGCGCCTTGCGGGCCCATCCTCCGACGTGCAATCTCGAGTTCGCTCCAGGTTAATGCACTGAGCAGCGGTGCCTGGATCGAAAGCTACGCTGGAGGGAATTCCCGCATCCACCTGTCTAAAGCGGAAAAGGTAAGCGGCCACTCGTTCGGGCCCGGCCCCGCTCTCAACAACGGAAAGGCAGTTGTCACGATCGAATCGACTCGCATCGAGCATGCAACATTCCGCGAGGCGATCGCACCACGCGACGGCGATCGCATGGTGGAAATGATCGATGGTTACCGGCGGCGATCCTGCGTCGCCGTCCGGACTCGCATCCGGGCCACCGTCTGCGCCAGAGCTCCCCGCGCTGCCGTCATTTCCGCCATCACCGCCTCCGCCATCAGTTGTACCAGCACTGCCGCCCGCGCCTGCGACGCCACCGCTGCCTGCCGTACCACCGCTGCCCGCCGCACCGCCGCGGCCTGCCCCACCACCGACGCCCGCGCCCGCCGTACCAGCGCCGCCCTTTCCTGCTGCCCCCGCGGTGCCACCCGCTCCACCGCCACCCACACCTCCGGTGCCAGTTGACCCTCCAGCTTTTCCGCCTGCGTCGGCATCCGATCTTCCGCCGTCCGCTCCTGCCCGACCGGCAGCTCCTGCCCCGGCGGTCCCCATAGGCACGACTTCCGTGTCATCCCCCCCGCAAGCTGTTCCCAACGCGACGATCAGGCTCGTCAGTAGGCAGGACCGAGCTAGGCCGATCGGCCCAAAGGAACAACCAGATGATTTCATAATAGAGATCTCCCTTGACCTACGCAGAATGAGGCAACCCCTCGTTCGCCCCGACCAGCGCCGCACCCAACTCTAGTGATGCTCTTAGCCATACGTTTCGTTGAATTTCGGCGCAAGAGCATTCGCGACCAAAGGAAAGCAAGACTAGTTCCGTCCATTCTTGCGCGCCCCGCCCACGTCCAAACGACCTACCTCGACCCACGCCGGCGTGGTTCCATCCAGAAGTGCCGTGCCCGCAATTTCCACCCACGCATGTGCGTCGATCGGCCACCTCGACAATCTGATGCGAGGCGTGTCAGCGCGGCTCGGGGGAACGACACCGATCACAACTTGGGAACCGCGACACCGGGCCGCGACCGAAAGCGAACGGCTGAGACAAGTGCCTCGAGTGCCGAGCCTGCGAGTCAGGTCTCGCGCTTCATCGATCGTTTCGATGGGCGCGTATAGAGACGCCACTACCTTGACCCAGGTTTTGGCGCGCAGGGGGGTAGCCACGAGAAGCGACAGGTAGGCTACGCCATTTAGGGCGTTGTCACCGAGCCAAGTTAGGGCACCGCTTCGCATCATGCACGCGTTGGTTCGGATGGACTTCGATAGGGCGTCGGCGCCATGCGTCTGTGATCTGCTGACTCGTGCTTCATAACACTCATTCGTTGATCCGCACGAGGCCGCGTTCGAGAAGGTCGCCGACCAGCGCCATGACGTCGCTCAGCAATGTTTCCTCCGATACGTCGTAGTTCGGAGCCAGCATCGCCGCGATCTCTCGCGGCGACTGCTGCTCAGCTAGATGCCGCCAGATGACGCCACCCACCTCGTCAAGGCCGTAGTAGTTGCCTCCCGCCAAATCGAGTATCACCCATTCGCCATCGAACGGGCGCGCGCTGACGCCCTCGCTGATGGAAATACGGGCGTTGGGGGAAATCACGGGTATCCTCACGGCGAGGGCGGTAAATTGGATCGGGCGACCAACTGGCGGACGATCCCGACGGATCGACTTAGCTGATCCAACGAACATGCGCGGCGCAGCTCGAAGATCGGGCACGTCTGTACCACGCGGCGGAATTGCTCGAACTCACTCAGCTGGGCTTCGGGACGGTCGATGACGAATCGGATCGCCGATCCGGACAGTAGCGAGAAGGCCTCCTGACCGCGCACCCTCTGCAAAATCGGCCTTGAAACCTCAGGGTCAAAAACCAAGTGCAGGATAGCTATCAACGTCAAGCTTGTTGCGGCCGTCACCCGAACGGTCACCGGCACCTTTCCCTCAGTCCCATGATTGATACCAAGGGCAACACGAGCGCTCGGAAGCAGCCACACCGCCGACTGCGATGGTACGACCTCGATGGCCGCAGCTGCGTCTGTGGAGTTCGGCACCTCAATCGACGCGGTATCGTCCGCGACAAGGTCAAAGCCAGCCTCTGTACAGAGGGCCGCCGCAAGGGTCGACTTACCTGCCCCGCTTTCGCCCAAGAACACGACTGCACTTGAGCCGAGACTCGCCGCTCCAGCGTGAAATGTGAGCTTGCCCTGGAGATGTCGAGTCAACGCGCCTATCGCGCTTGCGCCGAGCTTTTCTAGCACCCGTGGGTTTGCTCCCCGCGCGGCCTCCAAGCGCGCCCGCGTCCCGTCCGCGTTCAAAAAAAAGGTGCCCAAATTGGGAAATTCAGCGACAAGCTCCGTCCCGCGGCGTCCGATTCGTGCGGTGACCCTCCCACGTACGCGCTCTTCGCCGAGCCAAGTCGTTACCTGTTCATCGTCCACGATGTTTCCTGCCTAAGTCACCCCACTGAGAGCGGACGAACGCTTCCACGGCGAGCGCTGGCCAAAGAGGCAACCAATTCCGACTTTCACCTCCTGCGGCGATTAGAGCTTCGAAATGACGGCGGTAGGTTTGTGGACACACAAGCCCCATATCCCCCAGCATCTTCATGCTGGCCAGATCGCGCAATTCATTCAGATTGCCGCCTTGCACCAACTCGGCGATAGCTGGTTCGAAGACTGCCTTGTCGCGGCGCAGCCTCAGTCGTTCTGGAAGGAGCTGACGCATGGCGTGTCGGAAAAGCCCTCGCTGACGACCTTCAAATAGCAACATATGCTGAGGAAAGCTCGACGTGAGCGCGACCACCTCGTCATCGAGGAGTGGATCGGCTTGAGTCACGCCGGCAAGGGCCTCCATTTGCGTGCAATTCGAGGCAAGCAGCGCGAAGTCGTTCGCCGCAAGTCGCTTCAGCTTTGCCTCGCTCGTAACTGTAGAAAAGTCCCGGTTAGGTTGCGCTCGCACCACCATTTCCGTCATGACGCGCCGAAGATAGGGGCCAGCCCAGGGCCATCTTTGGTGCGCGTACCGCCTGCGCCTATGGCGCTGTATCATGGGAAATTTCGAAGCGACTGCTGGCGCCACGAGATGTCGTATTGAGCGGGCAATTCGCAGAAATGGGGCGCCGCGCTCGCCTTCGTCGCGGCGGAATACTGTGCGGAACCAATCCCGCGAAGCCACCCGTGGCGCAAGAACGCGAGGATCACCGCCGAAGACCTGATCCCCCCCCGTCCCCGTCAGGATGACTTCGGCGCCTCGGTCGCGTGCAGTTTCGAACGCCGTTAGCCTCGGCGCGGCAGTTGGCCAAATCAAGGGCGCTCCGTCGGCAATCATGGCGTCCAAGATTCGAGGTGCAGCTTGTCCCGAGAAAATTCGGACTGGAAGGATACCCAAGTCTTCGCACAGCTCCCGAAGGTACGGACGATCATCTCCGGGCCCACCGAAGCTCCAAGTAATCGCATCGATCTCGCGTCTGGTGGCGCCCCGGGCCACGGCCACTGCATGGGCCAGTACGCTGCTCGAGTCGAGGCCACCGCTAACGAGCACGGCGACTCGACGCGCCGACCCGATCGATCTTTCGACGGCGCGCTGAAGTACGGCGCGAAGCTCGCTCGCAAGGTCATCGGGCGCGCCGAAGTGCGGGAGGACCTCGATGACGGCGTCGTCCTTCTCGACGATGCCTCGCGAATCAACCAGCACGGCCTCTCCAGCTTTGACGCGACGGATCTCGTGGAACACGGTGGCCGACGCGTCCGCCGGACTTCGGGCCAAGAGCAATGCCGCAAGCGCATCCCGATTGGGCGAAGCGCCGTCCAGACACGCTGCGAGCGGCTCAAGGCGCGAGCACGCGGCAACGGCGCCGCATGGCAGTCTCACGAAGTACAAACAGCGACCCGTCGGGAAACCGCAGCCCAGGACGAGACCTTTCGACGCGCCTGCAATCACCGCGTATTGACCGCCAAGACGCCCCGCGTTCGCTAGCCCGACACGAGAGAACGTCTTGCGAGGAATGCCGGTCCACGCAACGCATTGGTCGTTATCGATCCGACCGGAAGGAGCAAGCGGCCAGACCGCGAGGGCGCATTGCTGCCTCTGGGCAGTCAGGCACGGAGCCATCTCGACGGCGCGCGACAACCGGGCAAGGACGCTTTCTGCGTCGGAATGACCTTCGGGCAACCAAATACCCGCAATCACTCAAGGCTTTCTATTAGGATCCTGCCCGCCTGAGCTCTTGCAGTAGGGGGCTAACCAACGCAGTTAGCATGCGCCAGGGCCCGTAGTGGCCGCAATCCATCACGCTTAGCCACATGGTGGTTGCGGACCGGCTGCCGGCTCGAATCCGTCGCATAAATTCGATCCTCCGCCCAAAGTAAGCTCTCTTACCGAGCCTAGCCGGCGTAGCCGGGGTGCTTTGTAAGGCCGGCGTGGCGGATTGCCAGCCTTCGCCATCGCGTCCTCTGCTCGCTCGACTTCTCCGCCTCGACCTGCGTTCGCTGCGTCAGCCATCGTCAAGCTCCTCGACCTTTCCACCACGTCGGCTGCTTCGCTCCTTAATATGCTGTACGTTGCAACAACGCGACCCAAAGTTCATTGTGGGCGGCATCAGCCCCAGCCGTCCGCTTATATCACAAAGAGCTCTTGCTTAGGCAGCCTTGCGAGTGCCCAAACGCCCGCACCCAACCGCGGCCTAATCCGGCGATATCGTGAACCGTCCCGTATACCGGGGGGGCGGAGCGAAGCCATTATAGCGACCTCGTCCCACAGGGCCCCCTAGTAAAGGTTCCGTGGTTGAAAGGGTGCGTGTGGCTGTAAGCGAAGTCCCATCACTCCGGGACCAGTCGACCCACTGCCTGTGCCGGCGTGGGTTCGCATAGATTCTCGCCGTCGCCGGAATCTACGTCCTGAGGAAGGAGCTTTGCGTCCGCACGACTGTATTCTGCGCGACCGGAAGAGAGGTCGGGGTAGATCCGAAGCGCCAGGGTCGCGATGGATGCTTGCTCGGGCTCGGGACAAAGGTGTACGGCGTGGTAACGACTTCGTCGCCAATCTTTCAAGGGTCGGCGGAGCAGCTTGCCCTCGACGACCACCAGACTCGTTCTCGATGGGAGTATGACTCAGTAGGCACGCCGCAAAGGGACTGTCGACGAATTCTGGGCGATCCGGGACGGCCATCGGTCCATGAATTGGTTGGCGTGAGCTCGTCGAGAAAGCGGCCCCGAGTGGTGAGAACGATGATGCGAGGCCGGCATCGTGGGCGCGGTTCGGCCGCATTTTCAGCGAAGGCCGGGGGCGGGGGACCAGTGGATGGTGGATCGCAACCAATCAATCAGGCCGAAAAACTCAACCAGCCTTGGTGACCTTCCTTCCCCCTCACCTCTCTCCCCATCGCTCCATCCCCGCCCCCGGCGCCGCCCGCTGCACCGCGGCCATCCCGTTCTCCATCGCCGCGCTCGACGCGTACATCTCGCTCGTCCCAATGACTTCTCCATTGGCGGCCTTCAGCACGAAATACGGCTCCTCTTTCCGCGAGCGGCGTCGCTCGTACCGCTCTTCGAGCGGCGCGTTCGCTTTCACCGAGGCAATGGCGTTTTCAGCGCCGGTGAGGGAAGCGTATTTCTGACTCACGAGGACGATCTCGCCGTTGCTCGCCGTCAGGTGAAAGTGGTACGCGCCGTCACGGTTCTTCATCACGAACTTCGGATTTTGCATGGGGTCCTCCCTGATCCTTTTTCGCGGGTCGGCCGTTCACGCTTTGCCGCGCCGCTTTGCTTCGATGCTCGAGCGCCAAACGGATCTCGCTGCGGGTCATGGGTCCGCGCATGAACGACATCGTCCAGCGCGGCTGAAGGAGCACCGTTCCCCGGTCGGCGTGCGCGTCGCGCATCAAGAAGCACCGTGGCGCGAGTCGCCGCAGCGTCTGTCCGAGCTGGTCCGAGGCACCGTATTCCTCGTGGCTGGTGGCGCCGAGTCCATCGAGAACCCGCGCTCGATCGGCGTCCGTCTGCAATCGGCCGAGACACCAAAGTCCCGCATTGCTGAGCGCGCGGTAGTCGAGGTCCATGGGGTTCTGCGTGGCCACGACCACGCCGACGCCGAAGGCGCGGGCCTGCTTCATGAGGGCGACGAGCGGGCGCTTGGTGGGCGGATTCGCAGGATGGGGCGGGAGAAAGCCATACACTTCGTCAAAGACGACGAGTGCGCGGAGGCGTTGCGAGCCCGGGAGCGAGCGGACCCACGAGAGCACCTCTTCGAGAAGGACGCCAAGGACGAGCGCGCGCTCTTCATCGTCGAGGTGAGCGACGCTGACGATGACGGCCGGGGTGCGACCGGCGGTGGGCGCCATCCAGGCCCCAATGTCGAGGGTTGCGCCTTCGCGCCAGCTCGAAAAGGTCGGCGAGGCGAGC
>DATHEQ010000006.1:0-15024 GCA_035318505.1 Polyangiaceae bacterium
CCGGGAAAACGAGCGTGCGTTCGTCTGGTTTTCCGGTCATCGCGACGCACAGGCGTACGCACAGTCCCTGGCCCGCCTCCGCCAATCCGCCGAGTGGGCCCGGGTTCGCGAGCATCTGCGTTCCATGCTGATACGCGACCCCGAAGTCCATCGGCTCGAGCCAACCCCGCGATCGGCGCTCGCAGATTGATTCCACCAGCGACCCTGCGGCCGCACGCGCATGGAGAGCACAGGGCTATCGGGCAGTGGACGAGCGCCGAGCCATCAAGACGCTCCTGCGCACGTGGCTCTCTTCGCAGGCACTGCTGCCTACTGGTATGATCGGTGGGCCAGATCGAAGCCGCTTGGAGTTGCCCCAGCAGCATCCAGTTCGGCTTGAAGCGCGAGGCGAACGAGCACGGATTCCACCACGCTCCGTGTGCCCACGGTCTGTGTGCCAAGCCACGAATGACAATCGCTATGTTAGCTTTAGCATGTTATGGCCCGATCCCGCGAAGCGTCGCGCGACGTATGAAGACGTACTTCGCGCGCCCAAGCACATGGTTGCCGAGATCATTGACGGCGAGCTGTTGCTCCAACCGCGGCCCTCGAAGCCACACGCCCTGACGGCGACCATTCTTATCGAGGAGCTCGCCCCTCCGTTTCGGCGCGGGCCATGATCGCGCCTTGCGTGCACGCCGTCCTTTGCGCATGCTTCGCCGGCGAGCGACACGGGAATGCCGACTCAAATCACGACCGAGCGTTTGGTCCTTCGGCCTTTCGAGATCGACGATGTCGAAGACGCGCTGGCCTATCGCGATGATGTCGAGTTCGCGCGGTTCTTACCGCACATTCCGCAGCCGTTCACGCGCCGCGACGCCGAAGCGTTTGTCTCCACGAACATGACGGAGCCGTGGGATAGGTCGCCGACCTTCGCCGTTGTGTTTGAAGGGCGCGTGATCGGCACGGTGAACTTCGAAGTCGATGTGATGACACGCACGGCGAAGATCGGTTACGCCATCGGGCGGGCGTGGTGGGGGCGCGGTATCGCGGTGGAGGCCGCGCGCGCCGCGATGGCTTGGGCGACCGAAGCATTCAATCTCGTGCGCGTGTGTGCCTCGACCGAGCTGCCGCATGTTCGATCGCAACGCGTCCTGGAGAAGCTCGGCATGCGCCGCGAGAGCGTGCGGGTGACCGATCACGTCGGACGTGATGGCAAGACCGTCGACTCAGTCCTGTACGGGCTCGACATACGGTCGCGCGTACCGAAATAGGCATCGCTGCCCAAGTGCCGAGGCCTCGCGTGTCGTAAGGGGGCGGAGGAGACGTGCACTGCTTGAGCCGCATGGCATGTGAAGGTACGGCGGTAGCCTTGAGCTCATAGCGACTGCCGATGGTAGACACCATTCACCCAATCCATTGTGAAGTTGTGTGAAAAAAACGTGTGAAGTTCGACGATCCTTGAAGAAAGTAGCGAGGGCATTGCGCGTGTCTAAATAACGGAGTACACGCTCCGTAATGTCGCGCCCGCAGAGCATCACCGATGACGAGATCCTGGCCGCGGCGCGGGCCGTGTTCTTGGATAGGGGAATCGCTGCGACCGTCGAGGACGTGGCGGCACGCTGCGGCGTCGGCGAGGCTACGGTGTTCCGGCACTTCCCGACGAAACAAGCTCTTTTTTTGGCCGCGATGGACACCGCCGGCGAGCCCGAGTGGGTGCAGACCCTTCGCGAACGCACCAAAGGCGACGACATCCGCATCACCTTGACCGGCCTCGCCAAGGACATCCTCGGCTTTGGGCGCAAGATGATTCCTCTCTTCGTTATGAAGAGGTCGAATCCTGCCATGACGGATCGCGGGCCGCCCCCGGCGCGCTTGCTCGGCACATTGCAGGGCCTGACGGAGTTCTTCCAGTTTGAGATCCGCGCCGGCCGCATCACGGCGCGAGACCCGCGCGTCGCGGCGCGGATTTGGATGGGCTCCCTGCAGCACTACGTGATGTTCGAATTCTTCACCCAATCAGCCGATACACTCTCCACCGACGAGTTCATCGCCGGATTGGTCGACATGTTCGTCGCACCTCGCCGCGGCGGTGCACCCCCTGTGCCCGCGCGAGAACTGAATCAACCTCGCCACGCAAGGGTGAGAAAAAAGAAGGAATGAATATTCCGGAGCCATGACTCCGTAATGTGACGCTCTTGCCATCCCGTTACACCGAACGAAGGAGAATGCCGATGTACGTTGGCGGTAGCCTCAGGCGGGCCCTATGGGCACTTGCGATCGCTCTTATCCTGGCCTGGGTTACGCCCGCCCGCGCCGAGAAGCGTCTCACCCTCGAGGAGGCGCTCACCATGGCCAAGGCACAAAACCGCGATCTGCGCGTCGCGCGCGCCCGTCTCGAGCAATCGGCGACCGGCATCGAGCAGGCGTGGGTGGCTCTCTTGCCGCAGGTCAGCGCACAAGGGAAGTACACGCACAACTACAAGGAAGTCGCGCTCGATCTCGGACAGATGAACCAGGGCGTGACGGGGCTGGCCGAGGCAATCAAATCAGGCTCCCCCGATCCTGGGCAGATTGCCGCGATCGATGCGTTCGAACAGCGGCTCCGCTCTGCGAGTTTAGGACAAGCGCCGATCGTGATTCAAAAAGGAGAGCAGCTCGATTTCGCCCTTAGCACCGTTATTCCCATCGTCGTCCCCTCCGCGTACAACGCGCTGCAGGCCGCCAAGGGTACGCACCGCTCGAATGGGGCCAACTTCGAGGCAACCGAAGCATCGGTGCTGCTCTCGGTGGCGAGGGCGTACTTCGCGGCGGCGGGCACCGACGAGCTCGTGGTCGCTCGCGAGAATGCCGTCGTAGTGGCAAGCGAAACGTTCGACAAAGCCAAGGCACGCGTCGATGCGGGCGTCGTGAACCGGGTGGAGATGATGCGCGCCCAAGTGGCGCTCGTACGCGCCGAGCAGAATCGAGCCGAGGCCAAGAACACGCGGACGACGGCTTATCGTTCGCTCGCCACCTTGCTCGGCTCGCACGAGCCATGGAAGGTCGCGCCGAGCGACGAATTGAACCCCCTCGAAACTCCTGCGGAGCGTCTGGTCGTGGGAGCGCGCTCGTTGCGTCCCGAGTTCGCGGGCTACCGTCATGCTATCGATGCCGCGGACTCCACGGCGCGATCGGCAGCTCTTCGCTGGGCCCCGAGCCTGTCGGCTTTCGGCAACGTGCGCGCATTCAATTACGCCGGTTTCGCGGGGGACAAATACGCCTGGGCCGTCGGCGGGCAACTCGATTGGGTGCTCTATGACGGAGGTGCGCGCGATGCGCAGCGCCACCTGGCGAGCGCGCAAGAGCGGGAGAATCAAGCGCGGCTCGACCTTCTCGAAGACACCGTGACCGACGAGATTCTGCAAGCGCATGGTACGCGCGAAACCAAGCGTCTCGCCGTCGACGCCGCCACGCGTTCGCTCGAGCTGTCGCGCGAAGCGTTGCGACTCGTGCGCGCCCAGTACGACGCGGGTACCGCGCAGCAGCTGGATGTTTTGCAGGCGCAGGACTCGCTCGTGGTCGCGGAGGTATCGGTGGCGCAGGCGCGTTTCGATCTCGCGCTCGCCGAGGTGGAGCTCAAACGTGCAGCCGGCATCTTCCCGAACGAAAGGAGCGCGCGATGAGCGCTGAGCCGAAAAAACCCGTGGTGGGTACGAGGGGCAAAGTCGTCCTGGTCCTCGCTCTCTTGGGCGTCCTCTACGGCGGGTACCGCTTTTATCTCTTCCGCAAACCGTACGAATGGAGCGGCACGGTCGAGGCGCGCACGATTTCCGTGGGATCGCGCGCCGGAGGGCGCGTCAAAGAGGTGCTGGTCAAAGAAGGGGCTCGCGTTGCCAAGGGTGAGTCGCTCGTCACGCTCGAGCCGGCCGATTGGCCAGCTCAGCTCATGCAGGCCGAAGCGCAGCTCGCGCAAGCGCAGGCGAACCTCGACAAGCTGAAGCAAGGAGCGCGGCCCGAGGAAATCGAGCAAGCGCGCGCCCGCGCTGTCACCGCCAAGGCCGCGTTCGAGCAAGCGCGCGCAGGCTCCCGCCCGGAGCAGGTTGCGGCGGCCGAATCAAGGCTGGCGGTGCAGGAGCTCGCGGTGCAAAAAGTCGAGCTCGAGGCCCAGCGCATGGCCAAGCTCGATCAAGCGGGAGCCGCAGTGCCCGCCGAAGTCGACAACGCCAAAATCTCGGTTCAAGCGGCCATCGCCCAGCGCGACGCGACCAAGCAGCAGCTCGAGGAGCTGCGCCACGGTTCGCGTCGCGAGGAGCTCGACCAGGCACGAGGTCGTCAAGCGGAGCAAATAGCCTCGGAGAAGCTGGTGGCCGCGGGGTCGCGCACGGAAGACATCCGCGTCGCGGCCGCGCAGGTGGATGCGGCGCGAGGCCACGTCGATCAGATCAAGTCCATGATCGACGAGCTTGCCGTGCGCGCGCCGCTCGCTACTCGAGTGGAAGCGCTCGATCTGCGGCCCGGTGACATCCTCGCGCCGAACGCGATCGCCGCGGTTCTGCTCGAGGAAAACCAGCTCTACCTGCGCATCTACGTTCCCGAAACGCTGCTCGGGCGCATCAAAATCGGCCAAGAAGTATCGATCAGCGTCGATTCGTTTCCGCACCAATCGTTTCGCGGTGTCGTCGAGCACATCAACGCCGTCGGCGAATATTCCCCGCGCAACCTACAGACGGCCGACGAACGCGCCGACCAGGTTTTTGCCACGCGCGTCGGATTGAAGACCGGTTTCGACGAGCTTCGCGCCGGAATGGCGGCGTTCATCCAGGTGCCCAAGTGAGCCGCGAAGCTGCCATCCTGGTCAGCGGCGTGTCGCGTAAATTCGACGATTCCTATGCGCTTCGCGACGTCTCTCTGTCGGTGAGCCCGGGAATGGTTTACGGCCTGCTCGGGCCGAACGGCTCCGGCAAATCGACGCTCATCCGCATCCTATGCGGCCTTTTGGCGCCGACCGAGGGGCACGCCAGCGTGCTCGGCCTCGACGTGGTCGAAAAGGGTGAAGAGATTCGCCGGCAGATTGGGTACATGAGCCAGAAGTTCTCCCTCTACCCCGACCTCACCGTGATCGAGAACTTGGATTTTTATGCCGAGATCTACGGCCTCAAAGACGACCGCCTGCGCCAGCGTCGCGAAGCGGCGATCGAGCTGACGCACATCGGTCCTTACGTCGACCGCCCCGCCGCCCAACTGTCCGGCGGGTGGAAGCAGCGGCTCGCGCTCGGCGCCGCGCTCATGCACGAGCCGCGCGTCGTCTTTCTCGACGAACCGACGGCCGGCATCGATCCCGTCGCGCGCCGCGAGCTCTGGGACGTGCTTTTTGAGCTCGCCGCGCAAGGCGTCACGTTGCTCGTCACGACGCACTACATGGACGAAGCCGAGCGCTGCGGCGAAGTGGGCTACATCTACCTTTCGCGCATGCTCGTCACGGGCACGCCCGACGATCTCAAGGCATTGCCCGCCGTCAATCATCCCGGAACACGCCGCCTCGAAATCGAAACGCCGGGCACGGCGCGCGCGCTCGCGTGGCTACGCGATGAACCGTTTTGCCGAGGCGCCACCATCTTCGGGCAAGCCGTGCACTCCGAAATCGACAATGGAACCTCCGACGCGGAGCTCGCCGACCGTTTGAAGGCCGCGGGGTTCACCCAGGCGCAAATGCGCACCATCGCTCCTTCGCTCGAGGATGTCTTCGTGACGCTCACCGAAGAAGCCGCGGCAAAACGCACTGGAGGCGCCTCATGAGCGCCATGACGGCCTCGTTTCGCGCGGTCTTTCGCAAAGAGGTTCTCCACATCCGCCGTAACCGCGCGGTGGCCTTTCTCGCGATCATGATGCCGCTCATGCAGATGACGATGTACGGCTTCATCGATCAGACCGTGCACGATATTCCTACCGTCGTCGTCGATCAGGACCGGTCCGTTCAATCACGCGAGCTCATGGACCAGCTGCGCGCGACCAAAACCTTTACCATCAAGGAGATCACCGAGAGCACGCAGGTCGCGCGCACGGCGATCATCGCGGGTCGCGCCGGCGTGGGGGTCGTCATTCCTCCCGACTTTCACAACAAGCGCGCCCGGGGGAACGCCGCCAAGATTCTCGTGCTGATCGACGGATCCGATTCGATCGTCAGCTCCGGCGCGCTCGCCGCCGTCAACGGCGTCGTAGCCAATCAGAATCTCGAGCTCATTTCGCGCGACGCCCGCGGAGCCGTGGGGCTCTCCGCCCAGCCGATCATTCTCTTCAATCCCGAGGGACGCACAGCCAACTTCATCATTCCAGGGCTCATCGCCGTCCTTTTGCAGATGATTTCCATGATGCTGGTGGCGGGCTCCATCGTGCGCGAACGGGAACAGGGAACGATGGAGCAGCTACTCGTCACGCCCGTCAACCCGCTCGGGCTCATGTTGGGCAAAGTGGCGCCGTACATGGGACTCGGCTTGGTCGAAACCGCGCTCGTCCTTGCCCTCATGCAGTTCGTCTTTCAAGTGCCGATCCGCGGTAGCCTCGTTCTGCTCTTCGGGGTGATGATCGTCTATCTCGCGGCGTGGCTCGCCGCGGGACTGTTCATCTCGACACGAGCCAAGACGCAGCAAGAGGCGCAACAGCAAGCGCAAATGCTGTTTTTGCCCTCGATTTTCTTGTCGGGGTACCTCTTTCCGCTCAATGGGATGCCCCTCATTTTGCAGGCGATAGCGCAGGCGCTCCCCACGACGCACATGGTGGCGGTGATGCGCGGCATCGTGCTCCGCGACGCGGGCTTCATCGAGCTCTTGCCGCACATCGGAGCGCTCGCCATCTTCGCTGGCATCATGATCTGGCTCAGCGTACGAAGGGTCAGCAAGATCGCTGCCTGACTGCGCTAAGCCGGAGCCAGGCCCGGGACCCACCGGTGATGCTACGCTCGCCGCGTGTCGCTTTGGGAAATCGGAAGGGTTGCGGCGCGGGCGCTCGCGCGCCGCAAGGCGCAGACGTTTCTCGCCGTCCTCGGAATCGTCATTGGCATTGCGGCCGTCATTCTCACCGTCGCGATCGGGGACGGTGCGGCGGTCAAGCTGGCAGACTCGTTTCGCATCATGGGGGTCAATCTTTTGGTGCTACGCCCAGGCTCCTCGCCCTTTGGCGGCGTACAGGGCGGCTTCGGCTCGCGCGCCACCGTGACGGTGGAAGATTTGGCCGCCATCCGCGAGCTCTCGAGGGTCCGCCGTGTCTCGCCGCGACCGATGTTGGGGTTTCAGCTCGTCACCGACGAATCCAACTGGAAGACCGACCTCAACGGCGTCATCCCAGATTTTTTCGAGATCCGCACGTGGCGTATCTTGCGCGGCCGCAACATCAGCGCCGCCGACGTGGATGAAGGTGACAAGGTCATCGTGCTCGGGCTCACCGTTGCGGAGAAGCTATTCGGCCCTCATCGCGATCCCATCGGTGAAACGGTGCGCGTCGCCAGTCAGCCGTTCGTCGTGATCGGGCTCCTCGAGCACAAGGGGTTCGCGGCTGGTGGCTGGGATCTCGACGACAATGCGTACATTCCCTTCACGACCTACGTCGACCAAATCCAAGGCGGCGCGCGGAAGTTCGTCAATGGCACCACCTATATCAGCGCCGTTTCGCCGGAAGAGGCGAGCCGCGCCGTCGAGGACATCGCGCTGTTGCTTCGCGAGCGCCACCACCTGACCGCTGGTGTCGATGATGATTTTCAGATCCGTAACAACGTGGCGCAGGCCCAGGCAGAAGCGGCCGGCGCGCGCGCGATGGCCAACCTGCTCGCGGCGGTTGCGGCCGTATCGCTGGTCGTCGCCGGCGTGAGCATCATGAACATCATGCTGGTCAGCGTGACGGAACGGACGCGCGAGATCGGCCTGCGCGTGGCCGTCGGCGCCCGGCCGAGCGACATTTTATTTCAATTCTTAGCCGAAGCCGTCGCGTTGACGCTCATCGGAGGTGGTGCCGGAACTCTTCTTGGAATCGGGATGGCGGGATTCATCGGACGCCTTTTCGGCTGGCCGGTCCTCCTGCACGTCGACGGTGCCGTCCTGGCCATCATCGTGAGCGCCGCGGTGGGCGTGCTTTTCGGCGTCTATCCCGCCATGCGCGCCGCGGCGCTCGATCCGATCGACGCGCTTCGCTTCGAGACGTGAAGGGCCCCCGGCGCAAAGATCGAGGTGGTCGAGAGCGAAGCATTCTACGCTTCACATCGGCGCGCAGCGGGATACTGTCGCGAGCGTGAGCGACGACCGAGCTTGGAGTTGCCTCCGCTGCAACGCTGCAGTCTCGTGCGCGTTCTGTGAATCTTGTGCGCTCCATTGCACGGCGCTACGGCCGAACGCGCTGCAAGCACACCGCCGCGGGGGAAACATCCTCGTCGCCCCTTGGCCGCAATTCGAGCTAGCGGACGAGGATCGATCTCAAGACGCCAGCGCACTACTCGCCCAAGTTTTGTGACACGCCGCCCCATGCTCCGATGACCTAGCCTTGCGCGGCATGGCCGTATCGAGACGGGCGGCTGTAGCCTCGAGCTCATGGCGACCAAAAGCTTCTATCCATAGAAGCGAATCGTGCGATGGCGAGCGCCGCGCAGCAGCAAAGACGAAAACCGGGTGGCCGCAAAGTCGCACCTCGATCAACTTTCGGCTCAATAATCTATTTAGATAGGCCGAGAAGCGAAAGTGCCTTTCTTGCATCGGAGTCTCGTGATAGACGCGGGGACGTGATGAACGACCGCCTTCTGTCCCGGATGGCGCGCGGAGGAACGGGATTGGCGTTGGCGTTGGTGTCCGCATCAGCATGGGCGCAAAGCTCCGATGCGGCGACGGCGCAAGCGCTGTTCGAGCAGGGGCGCGCCCTGCTTCAAGCAGGCAATGCAGCGCAAGCGTGCCCCAAGTTGGCGGAGAGCCACCGGCTCGACCCGGGAACTGGTGCGCTGCTGGCGCTCGCGCTCTGCCACGAGAAGGAAGGCAAGCTGGCCTCGGCATGGGCTGAGTTCAACGAGGTGCAGGGGCGCGCTCGCCGCGAGGGTCGCTCCGATCGGGATAAATCCGCCCAGGAACACGCGGGTGCCCTGCGTGATCGCCTTTCGACGCTCCTCATTCAGGTTCCTCCCTCCATCGCCTCCTTGCCGGGTCTCGAGATCAGGCGCAACGGGATCCTTCTCGGGCGCGGCGCGTGGAACGTCGCCGTTCCCGTGGACGGCGGCGGCTACTCCATTCGCGCCTCGGCACCTGGCAAAAAGACGTGGGAGTCGAACATTTCGATCAAGTTCGAGTCGGACCGCGTTTTCACGACGGTGCCCAACTTGGACCCCGCGCCAATCGCAACCGCGTTGCCGACCGTGCTCCCGCGCCCGCAGACAGCTCCGAAAACGAGCGGCGATCAACAAGGTGACCATCTCGAGCAAAGAAAATGGGGCACGGCCCAATGGATAGGTGCAACGGTTCTCGGCGCCGGGGTCATCACCATGGGCGTCGGAGGCTACTATCTCGCGACCGCGCTGCAGCGCAAGAGCGCCTCGAACAACGACTGTGTGGAAAACTTCTGCGGTGACGACGGTCTGGCCTACCGCAACGAAGCCGTTCACCGCGGCAACGCTGCAACCGTGCTCGGCGTCGCGGGTGCTGTGCTGGGCGTCGGAGGTTTGGTTCTGATCGTCACCGGACCTTCCGCTGCACGGGAGCGGTCATCCGCAGTTTCGGCGTCGTTCGGTGCAATGCCCGGCGGATTCGCGGGGATGGTTAGGGGAACGTTTTGAGCGCACAGCACCATTTCCTCATGGTCTTGACCCCGACCCGACGTTGGCTTCTAGCCTTTGGCCTGTTCTTCGCCACTGCGAGCTGCAACGGCTTGTTCGATATCGAGGAAGGCCTGGCATGGCCGACCGATGGCGGTCACTCGGACTCGACGCAAGGTGACGGAGGAAATCGGCTCGACGCAAGCTACGATGCCACGCGAGGAGCGAGCGATGGCGTGACCGGCGATCGCGACGACGCAAAGAGCGGCGACTCGACCGGTGGTCGCTCGGACTCCCCGACTGCCGACGGTCGTGGGGACGCGGCGAGCGTCGATATCAACGGCATGGGTCCGGACTCCGTCAATAGCGATGGCAAGGGCATCGGTCCGGACTCGGCAGCTGGCGACGCCAGCGGCGGCCGCGAGGACGTTTCCGTCGACCAGCGCGACGCGGGAGGAGAATTCGACGCTGCGACGCGCGACACCGGCCCTACCAATTGCGTCACCGAGGCTGACTGCGTCGGACCGCACGTGAGGACAGGGGCGCCCGTGAGCTGCATGGCGGGAAGGTGCATCGTACCGGACACCTCGTGCCTGACGGGCTGGGGACACTGCACGAACAACGATTTGGAATTCTGTGAGACAGACCTCACGAGCCCCTCCCATTGCGGTATGTGCACGCAAGTCTGTCCGACGACCTTGCCCCTCTGTAAAGCCGGATCCTGCGTTTCTCGGTGCATGAGCCCCACACCCACCGAGTGCGGAGGCAGCTGCGTCGACACCGCCACCGATCCGCAACACTGCGGAATGTGCAATAGCGTCTGCGAATTCCCCAATGCAGAGGCCACTTGTGCCGCCGGCAAGTGCACGATGGGCGTCTGCAAGCCGGGCTACGGCGATTGCACGAGCGGCGCGGGTTGCGAGACTCGCGTCAACACGCTGACCCACTGTGCCCAATGCAACAAGCCGTGCGGCGCCACCGGCGACATCGCCTCGTGCGACACGGGAACATGCGTCATCAGCTGCGTGCGAAAGCCGGAGGAGTGTTTCAACAACCAGGACGACGATTGCGACGGCGCCACTGATTGCGCAGATTCCGATTGCGCCGCGGTGGCCGTCTGCGAACCGGTCAGCGGCTTTACCTTCGGAACCACCGTCGAGCAGACGATCAACTGCCCCGCGGCTTTCAGCGGAGGGGGCCCGGTCCTGCAAAGTGGCCTCGATCCCGGCTCCGGATGCACCGGCTGCGGGTGCACGCCGGGCGTCACCGAGTGCACGCCGATCTCGCTCCATCTCTACCCGACCCAGAGCGACTGCCTCGCGGGCACCAACTCCAACCAGGGGATCGAAATCACGCAGCTTACGACCACTTGTGCGGGCGTGGGCTTTCAGTTTCCGTGGACCGGTTATCAGATCGGCGGCAGCTTCAATCAGACGTGCGCAACCACCGGCGCTCCGAAACTCTCGACGCCAACGTGGGCGAATAGCACCAAGTTTTGCGCAGCGCCGTCCTCGTCGAGCAGCGGCTGCAGCGCGGGGAACGTTTGCGTCCCGAAGCCCACCGGCTTGGCGTGCCTTCTCGCTGCCGGATCAGTCTCCTGTCCCACCGGCTTCACCTCGCAACAGCTCTACACCAGCTATTCCGATACTCGAGTCTGCAGTTGCGCGTGTACGGCCTCCGGCGGAAACTGCGATGACGTCGTGATCCGAGTGAGCACCGGGATGTCGGGCAACTGTGACGATTTCACGGGTGCGCATCTCGGGTCAGGTGCCTGCGGACAAACCGAATACACTCAGTTCGGTTACAAATTCGAGGGAGCGCCCGGAAATCCGACTTCCTGCACCACCACCAACGAACAGCAGGGCATGCTCACGCCCACGGGACCACAGACGCTCTGCTGTCGCTGAAGCGGTCACACCTCGCGCGCCTGCAAATGCACGCGTGAGCCGCGACGAGCAGCCGAGGGGCCCACCTACGGCAGGATCTCGACGTACCCCTCCGTCCCATGCACGCGGATCCGCTGCCCATCGCGGATCAACCGCGTCGCACGCTCCACCCCCACGACGGCGGGCAAACCGTACTCCCGGGCAATCACCGCACCATGCGTCATCAGGCCCCCCACCTCCGTCACCAGACCCTTGATGGCGACGAACACGGGCGTCCAACTCGGGTCCGTGTAAGCGGTAACCAGAATGTCGCCCGGTTCGAGAACGGCCTTCGCCGCGTCGAGGATGACGCGGGCCCGCCCCTCGATGCTCCCGCCGGAAACCGGTAAGCCGACCAGCGCGCCAGGCGGCAAGTTGTCGCGCCGGTACGCGCCGGCGACGCCCTCGCCATCCGACGTAAGCACGCGGGGGGGCGTCAGCGCTTGGTACGATCGGAACGCGTCCTTGCGCTCACGGATGAGCTGGTCATCCACACGGTTCGTGCGCACGACGTCGTGGAGCTCCTGGAATCTGAGGTAGAAGATGTCTTCCTTCTCACGAAGCACGTGCGCTTGAACGAGGCGCTCGGCTTCTTCCAACAAGGCTTGTTTGTAAACGAAGTAGCGGCTGACCATGCCGTACTTCGGATACTCCCGGTATCCCATGAAGGTCCGAACGCGGTCGATCATCCGCTTGGCCTCTTCGGCCTTGTGCACGCCGTCCGGCAAGGCCCGCAAGCGTGCCAGCAGCTCTTGTTCCTTCCTCGAGGCATCCTGCCGCCCTTGCTCGAAGCGCATCGCGCCGGCGCCCGGCTCGAAGTTTTTGATGTTGCCGAGGATCAGCGGCACGAGCGCGGTGGGGCGTTCACTCCAACGCGGCCTCGTGATGTCGATCTCGCCGACGCCGCGCATGCCGTACTTGTCGAGCCAGGCGCGGAGGGCGTCTCGCGCTTCCCGCCCGCCCGCGAGGTTGGGCAGCTCGTCCAAAAAGCCGTCGTCCTCGACGTTCTGCAAAAAAGCCACCACGTCGGGATGCGGGCGGATCGCGTCCGCCACGTCCAGGAGCGCCAGCCCCATCTCCGACGTGACGTTGTTGGGTACGGATTGCGCGAGCCTGTCGGCCGCGTTCTTCTCGCCGAGCCACACCTCCAGCTGCTCGTTGAGCCACCACGTGGCATCCATCGCCGTCATGAACACCTGATGGCTCCGCGGATCGAACAAGATCCGCCGGAGCTCCTGGATGTCCGTCAGGATGAAGTCGAGTAGCGCCGATCCGGACTTCGTCCGAATGTCGCGCTTCAACGCGGCGATGGAGGCCTGGCTTTGGGCGATCAGTTCGGCGGCGATGGCAGGGTCGGTCTCGATGGGGGGTGGCGCGCCGCCCGCCGGGGCCGCACCGGGATCCCGGTCCGGGAGCAACCGGATGAAGTCGCTTCGGTCGAGGATGGTTTGCAGCGCGTCCCCGAACAGTGGATCGTGTTTCCCGAGGACCCCGAGGAGGCCTGCCCGACTCGTTGGCGAAGCAAGACGCGAGGTGACGTCGACGAACAGCCTGCCGCCGGCCTCGGACATGGGCGCGGGGGTGGTCAGCTGCCACAGGGAGAGCCCGAGGGGCTTCATGGGGTCGGTCATCATCTGCTGATGACCGACGGAGAGGTAGACGTGGTTCTCTCGATCGCCGGCCGCGGGGATGGGAAACAGCGTGGTGATCGGCCGGCTCTGGACGATCTGGAAGCCATCGTCGACCAGACACCATTCGATATCCTGCGGGCGGCCGAAGTGCGCTTCGATCCGCCGGCCGAGCTGCGCGAGCTGCACGACCTCTGCATCCGTCAGCGCTGGCTTGTCCTGCCGTTCCGGCTCAATCGCCTGTTGCTGCGTTCCGCCTGCGGGCGACGCGTAGATGGCGAGCTGCTTTTTAGCGATCGTCTTAGCGACGATCTCGCTGTCCCGCACCTTGTAGACGTCCGCATTCACCAGGCCGGAAACCAGGGCCTCGCCAAGGCCGAAGCTCGCCTCCAGGGAGACGACCTTCCGGCTTCCCGTGACGGGATCGGCCGTGAACAAGATGCCGGCCGCCTTCGGGAAGACCATCTGCTGCACGACGACGGCCATGAGGACCTTCCGGTGGTCGAAGCCGTTGCGTCGGCGGTAGGTAACGGCCCGC
Source organism: Polyangiaceae bacterium (assembly GCA_035318505.1). Taxonomy (GTDB): domain Bacteria; phylum Myxococcota_A; class Polyangia; order Polyangiales; family Polyangiaceae; genus DASWDH01. The sequence goes on from DATHEQ010000006.1 coordinate 13,831, forward strand.
TCGGTGAAGAGCGACGCCCAGCACCGGCTGACGTGCTCGAGGATCGCCGCCGCGCCCACGACGTTCAGGTACGTGTCCTGCTGGCCGGCGAAGGAGGCCGTCGGCAAGTCTTCCGCCGTCGCGCTCGATCGGACGGCGTAGGCGGCTCGTTCGCCGAGCCGCGCGAGGAAGCCGGTGATCGCCGCCGCCAGATCGTCAGGGATGGCGATCCCTTCGATGGTCCGGCGGATCTCCGCGCTCTCTGCGCGAATCGCCTCCCGGTCATCCGGCTTGAGGCGCGACAACCGATCGAGCCGTTCGTCCATCGACGGCGTTTGCGCCATGATCCGCTGGAAGGCGTCCGTCGTCACGCAAAAGCCAGCCGGCACGCGGATGCCTTCGATGCGCGAAAGCTCCCCCAGGTGCGCACCCTTGCCGCCAACGACCGCGCCCTGCGTCTGGTCGATCTCCTGAAAGCCCAACACGTAACGGGTCATGCGCTCTCCGCCTTGCGTGAAAGGGCGCCACTATACTCCTCACTGCCGAGGAGGTGCACCGGGCTTGCGTAGTGAATCACTGCCTGGCGGAGATCGGCATTCATCATCGAGACCACCGCGCTCGGGCGATCGGGATCGGCGAGCGCCTCGCCGTCCTCATCGACTACCCGGCCTCACCCGGCTGCACGCCGCCCTACGCGCCGCTATGGATCGCCGAGATAGTTCGGCGACGCGAGGGCGAGCAAGGTGCGGGGCCGCGCTCGAAGAGGAGGAAGCCGGCATGACGAGACGACATTTTAATGGTCGACGACTTCCAGCGCAATCAATGCGCACGCGATTGCCGCACCACACGGTGTGACGCAGCCCTGCGCAGCGAACGCGGTGTTTCGGAGCGGGGCGCTTGCGCTGACAGCGCGTTCTTCATGGCGCGGATCCACTCGCGCGCCGCCCGTGGCAATCCCGCGGTAGACGCATACACCGCGTAGACAGGAACGCGAGAGAGTGCCCAGCTGTCGAGGATGCGTACGAGTCGCCCGGCTGCGAGATCCTCCTCCGCCAGGTAGTCCGGCAGCACCGTGAGTCCGGCGCCAGCGACGGTCATGCCGCGCAACACCTCCGCGTCGTTGGTCTCCACGGCCGGCCGTACCTCGATCTCGGTCCGGTCGCCGCTCCTCACGAACCTCCAGCGGTTGAACGCCGTGGCTCCGCGAATCCCGAT
>DATHEQ010000007.1:0-17674 GCA_035318505.1 Polyangiaceae bacterium
ATCTCGTATTCGAGGAAAGGCGGCGCGTTGGCCTGGGAGTACCCGTGGTAGCGCGACCCTTCGCGCGTGACGCGAATTTCGAGCTGCGCTCCTGCTTCGGCCTGCGCCTTGGTCCATGCGTTGTAGAAATGGAGGATCAAGAGACGCGGACGAATGACGGTAAGCGCATCGTGATGTTGGACGAGCCATGCATCGGAATTGGCACTGCTGACGCAATTGGGCCATGTGGTGGGGCCATTCGGCGCGTCGGGCGCACACGACGCGTCGAGACCACTGCCGGTTTCGCGGGCGCTATCGAGAGGCGTGCTCGCCTCGGGTGGTCGGCCGCCCTCGAAACTGCTGTCCTGCAGCACGCCGCCTTCCCTCGCGCCGCCGCCCTCGGTCGCGGCGCCGCCTTCGATCGTGCTTCCGTCATCGTTCGCTGGGCCGCCTTCCGTGACGCCGCCGCCTTCGGGGCGCGTGATGAGCTCGACGGCGTCGAGGATGCGCGGATCACAAGCCACACCGGCGCCGATCAGCGCCGTGGTGAGCGCGGCACGAACGAGCGACCCTATCGGTGCCAAGCGCGAACGCCATGAGACGCAAACGAACGAGGGTCGCATGATCAGAACGCGATCCCTATGCCAGCCCGAGCCAAGAGTAACGGCCAATACCGCCTACCGGCATCCGTGCCGGCCACGCGAACAAGCGAGGGAGGCCATGCCCAGAAGCCTTCACCCTCGACGAGAAACGCGATGTGAGGATAGACCTCGGCCGCAATTCCGACGCCGGCCCCCGTGAGAAGCGACCACCCGTTTCCGGTCTTGCCTTGGTAGGGATAAACACCGGTCCCTTCGACAGCGACGCGGTACGCCCCCATACCCGCCGACGCAAAGAGCTGGACCGAGCCATCCCAGCGCGATATGACGAAACCCTCGAGCGTCGCGAATTGCTGCTCGATGCGCGCCGTTCCCTCCGCCGTCGCGACGATGGCGTCGGATCCAAGGCCGCCGACGCTCATCCGCGCGCCGAGACCACTGGGCGTGCCATACGCGAGCGCCAATAGCGGCGTCCACACCGGCCCGATCTCGCCGAAGCTGTAGAGCATTCCGAACGCCGCCTGCGCGGCAAGTCCTTCGTTCACCACGGGTCGAGGCGCGACGAGGGCAGGTTTCGCGATAGGGGCGCGCTGTTCGACGGGCGTGGGGGGCGGCCGTCGTTCGGGCACCATCCAAAACTCGGCCAAACTCGCCTTGAGTAGTTCTACCGCCCGAACGGCGAGCACGGTCGCGCCTCGTCCAGGCTCCGCACTATCGAAACGCATCCGCTCGACCGAGGTGCGATCGACCAGTCGGTCGGAGACCCAGATCTCCGCCGTCGATGAGGCGCCGAGCCTTGCCTCGTCGTGAAGAATCGCAAACACGGCCAGCGGCTTGAGCTCGGGCGCCGCCGTTTCCACCGCACTCCGCGTGGGGAGATCGTCCCGCTGGGGCAACAAGGTGACCTCGAAGCCTGCCGCCAGGAGCTCGCCTTTGATGCGTGCGAGCGCCATGGTCGTCACCTCGTCGGGGGCGTTGGGACGCAACAGAATGACGCGGCGCTCCAACGCCGCGAGACATTCGTTGGCCATCGCCACCCAACCGAGCACGCACATACAGAGGGGAAGGACTCGGCCAAGCCAGCGCAATCCCCCCGCGCGGGTCGTCCGCAGCCACTTCGGCCTCACTTTAGCGCATTGGTTTCCAGCAGGTTTCTTGCGTAGCGCGCGTAAGGTCCCTTCGGATATTGATTCAAGTATTCGAGTGCCAAAGGCTTAGCTGTTTCACGCCCTCGAACCTTATACACGATCATCAATTTTCGACCCAAAGCCTGGGAGGCGTAGGTTCCCTGCGGGCTCTCGGCGAGGTAACGCTCGTACCACTCCAAAGCCGACGGCACGGGGGCGGCGTCAGACTCGGCCAAGCCTCCCAAGAAAAAGGCCGCTTCGCTGGCCTGCACTGAGCCGGAGAACCGCTCGCGCTCGGAGAGCAGCGCGCGGCGCGCGACATCGAACCGGCGCGCGTAACGCGCAGCGTCGGCGAGCGCACCGAGCTCGGTGCGCGGCGCTTTGGACAAGACGGCGTCGAGACCTCGTCGATCGGCGTCCGCCAAAACGCCTTCGAAATCACCGGCGGCGAGGCGCTTGGACCACGACGGCGGGCGTGCGTCGTCACCCGTGCTCGACCCGCGCGGCTCGGCCGAGCGGACGGGTTTCAATACCGCCGGGTGCGCCGGTTGGGGCAGCTCGGGAGCAGGCGCATCGGCCGCCGTATCCACAGAGCGCGAGCGGAAGTCTTCCGATGGCTGACCGTCGAGTAACAGCAGGTTCTCGCGCACGCGCGCAACCAGCCGTTGCCCGGCGCGCACCACGAACCCTTGCGTCGTCAACGGCCCCGTCACCACGACGGAGCCCTCGCGAAGCCAGAGATCCAGGCTCTCTTCGGGCCCCGTCCAGGCGACGTCGAATACCGTGCCCGTTACCTGGATCGTGTAAGGCCCCGCCTCGACCAGCCACTTGGCCCCACGAAGGGGTTTGACGTTCAGGCTGGCTTTGCCTTCCTCGAGCAAGATGCGCGCTCCGTGCGGATACACTTCGGCGACCCTCGTCCGTGCACCAGCCTCGAGCGCGACCTGTGTTCCGTCGGCGAAGCGAACGTTGGCGCCCTCGGGGGCAGTCGGACGGATGTACCCGCTGCTGCTGACGCTTCCGTTGGCGACTTCGAAACCTTGCACCGCCGTTCGGTTGATGCTCGCGAATACCGCGACGGCGGCGATCGCAGCCGCCGCCAACACGCCTGCTGCCTTGAGGCGCCACGGTGACTTGGAGGGCAATCGACGCGCAAACCTGCTCTGGACGACAGCCGCCTCGAACCGCGCAAGGCCGGCCTGCTCGCTCACCGTCAGAGCATCACTCGACGCTTCCTGCGCGATTCGCGCGAGTTGCGATACAGCGCGCTCCGCCGCCACTCGTCGCTCCCAAGCATTCATGCGCAAGCCCCGTCCTTTTGAAGACCGGAAAGATAGTCGACGAGCGCGGTATCTCGCTCGGCCAAGAGGACCACGCGGTCCCACGCACGAGAAAGACGCCGTTTTGCGGTGGCTACCGATACATCGAGAGCGACAGCCACGTCTTCGAGCGGCATCCCTTCGATGAAGCGGAGGACGAACGCAGTGCGATCCTGAACACTGACCTTGTCGAGGATGAGATAGAAGCGACGCAGCGCTTCGCGCGATTCGATGTCTTGGTTGAAGACGAGCTGACCGGGACCGCTGACCGCGCCAGTGCGCCGAAGCCAGCGGCGGCTCCAGCGGCGCCTCAATTCGCCACGCACCGTAAAAGCCGTCACCGTGATCACGAAGGCCTTGAGCGCCTGCGGCTCACGCAGGGTGGAGGCTTTCTGAAAGACGCACATGAATACCTCTTGCGCCAAGTCTTCGACGTCTTCGTCGGGCCCGAACGAGCGCCGGAGGATGCGATGCACCATGGGCGCGAAACGCTGCCAAATGAGGCGCGCGGCATCCGGATGCTGGTCGATGAGCTTGTGTACAAGGGTCGCATCGTCCACCTCTTGCGAGATGGCTTGCGGGATGGCGCCCTGTTGCGGGATGCCGCCCTGAACCAGGAACAAGCGTGCTTCGCGCATCGTTTTAGACGCCCCTCTTCCCGCAACACCTCATTGCACCCGCGGACAGGTTCGGAAGGCTCGCATTTGCCCTCCGATCGACCAGCAGATAGCTGAGGAAATTTGAGCTCATTTTCTTTATACGCGAATATTTGCAGTCAGAGTAGACACGGTGAGCGCGGGAGAGCGCACGACCAACAGAGTAGAGAGAGTGGTACCGAACTATGCGGGTAGCTCAAGAATCGCCCTGGAATCGCCCTAGTCGCAACGCCGCTTCCACGCTGCCAAGTCGAATGACATGGTAGCGCCATCGAGCCCGCGCGACCCTTCAATCTGAGGCAAAATGTGAGCTTCTGGCATACTGGTACGCCACTTTCGGGCAGGGAGGCTGAATCTTGCCCTCTTCCCCGGGGCAACCCAGCCGAATGATTGCAAGGTTCGACTCGCTCTAGGTCTTGGTGGCTGTTCATCTCCGCGGCCATGGGCGGCGCGTGCTCGACATCCGAAGAGCACGCCGGGGTCAGCGATGTACGGGCCGAGCAAAGCACTACGACCGAAGGCGGTGCGGGATCGGCAGAGCCGGCGGACGCGAGCACGGACAGCTTTGATGCCGAGCCGGATGCAGAAAACGACGAATTGGACGCGTCGGTGCCGGACATCGCGACGGAAGCGAGCGCATGCGCCGATGTGTTCGGGCCAATCTACGTGCCCGACGCGGACGACGCCAACGCATGCTCCGCAAGCACGCCATGCGGCCAGGGCCTGCTCTGCGCGGGGGCGAGCTGCGATGAACGCTGGGAGTGTATCCCCCACTTCGCGCCGCATCCCTGCCCTATCGAGGCGGTGGCGTACTGCGGCTGCGACGGCGTGACCTTTCTGTCACCGCGCGGCTGTGTCGACCGCCCCTACCTGCATATCGGATCGTGCGGCGAGGGGACGAACTGCGACCCGACCGAACTTCGCTGCAGCGAGCAAGAACCCAACTGTCCGCCAGGAACGCTGGCGTCCATTGTGAATGGCATTTACGGGCCGTGCGTCCCGTTCTCGTCCTGCCGATGCGAGTTCCTTTGGGAGTGCCCGCACCGAGAGACATACGCGTGCGACCGGACCACTTGGCGTTGTGGGGAATTGCCGCCAGCGCCTTGAAACGACCGGGCACGCCGGAAAGCCCAATTGATTGAGCCCTTGAGCCACGGGCATGGGCTGGCGGTACTTCCTCGTGTTGGGGTCGGCCCACACGGTGAGCGTCTGTGCAGGTCGATGACCGACCCTTGGACACAAAGTGGTCAGGGCGCTGAGCCGTCGCCAGATGGTCGAGGTACTTCCCCCCTGATGAGCGGATTACGCGGCACTTCGGCCTCCTACCGCCGCTCGCGGGAGCGGACCGGCTGATGGTTGCTAGCGAACAGCAAACGATGTTTCTTGCCACGCAGTCTGCTGCTTTCCTTACGAAGCAGCCGGCCGCCGACCTCGACGATGCCATGTTGGCGAGCATGGCTGCCATCGGCGATACGGAGGCGCACAACGCGATCTGGGATCGCTATTCGCCGCTCGTTCGCGGGATTGTCCGGCGCAGCATTGGGCAGGAAAGCGAGGTCGAGGACTTGGTGCAAGAGGTCTTCTTGCGCTTTTATCGAAACCTCGCGCTTTTGCGCAATCCGAGCGCGCTTCGCAGTTTCATCTTCGCCATTTCACTGCGGGTGACGATCAGCGAGCTGCGATCGCGGCGCGTTCGCAAATGGCTGCGGTTGTCGGACACCGGGATGCAGCCGCCCAGCACGCGGTTTATCCCTCCCGCTGATTTCGAAGCACGGGAGGCCGTCACCGGGCTCGGCGCGATTCTCGACCGTCTCGATCCCAAGGATCGAACGGCTTTCGTCCTCTATCACGTCGAAGGCCTCGAGCTCACCGAGGTCGCCGAAGTGCTCAACGTGTCGCTGGCGACCATCAAACGACGATTGGCGCGTATTGCGTGCCGCGTTTTTGCGATGGCTGAGAGCGATCAGCGATTGGTCGAGTACTCCGGACGGGTGAGCCGGCGCGAGCGCTGAGCTCCCGACGTCAGGACGCCTTCGCGCTCGGCTGGGTCTCGACGCCGCCGGCGGGTGGGCGACCTCCGGGTGCCGCGGCGCGCCGTATTCGGCGAGCATCATTGACCATGTGAACGAGCTGATCCAAGACGACGGCCAGCAAAATCACGGCGCCAATGATGATGAAAGTCCAGTTGGGGTCGAGTCGCCAGATGCGCGCCATGCCGCCGTCATCGCGGTACTTGAGCTGGAACATGTTGATGCCGTTGTCGATGACCCGCATGATCGCCGAGCCGATGACGATCCCGAGCACCGTCCCTTCGCCGCCGCGCAGCGAGCAGCCGCCCAGCACGGCGGCCGCGATGGCGTAGAGCTCGTAAGCGACGCCCACTTGTTGGGACATCTGGCCGATGTAAGACGCGTAGCAAACGCCCGCCACGCCGGCGAGCCCGGCCGAGATCACGTACGTCATGGTCTCGACTTTGTCGACGTCGATGCCCGAATACCTCGCTGCTTCGCGATTGCCGCCAATCGCGTACACGTACCGCCCGAGCACCGTGAAATGAAGGAGGAATGTGCCGATTGCGATGACCACCAGAAAAATGAGAACTGGGTACGGCAAGAGCGGTTCGCCGTTCACGCGCAAGATCCCGCCGTTGGCGAGCTCGAGAAAAGGTGCGTCACCGAAGCTGATGGTGCCCCCTTCCGCCACTGTTTGCGAGATGCCGCGGATGAGGAGCATGCCCCCCAGCGTCACGATGAACGGCTGCAGCTTGAGACGTGTGATGAGGAGCCCCTGGCCAAGGCCGATGAGGAGGGCGACCGCGAGCGCGCACGGGATGCCGACCCAGAGCGAGTAACCGAGCCCCGGCGCGGCCCCGGACGAAAGCTTGGCGATGATCACGCCGGTGAGCCCGATCACCGATCCGATAGAGAGATCGATCCCCCCGCTGATGATGACGAATCCGATGCCGATGGCGTAGATCCCGAGCATCGCGATCTGCCGCATGGTGTTCAATGCGTTGGATGGTCCGAGAAAATCGGGGTTGGAAACGAAGAGCATGAGACACATCGCGACCAGCGCGACGCACATTCCGAGCTCGCGTCTCATGCGGCGGCGCCTCCCGCGTCTCGCCCTGTCATCAGGTTCGCGATCCGTTCGGGCGTGAGCCCCTCGCGCGCAAGTATCCCCCGCACTTGCCGCTCGTGCATCACCACGACCCTGTCGCTCATCCCGAGAATCTCCTCCATGTCGGAGCTGACCATGAGGATGGTGATCCCCTCGTCAGCCAGCGACGCCATATGCCGATATATTTCCGCCTTGGCGCCGACGTCGACGCCGCGCGTCGGTTCGTCCAAAATCAGCACCTTGGGACCCATCGCCAGCCATTTGCCGAGCACGATTTTCTGCTGATTTCCGCCCGATAGGTTCACTACCTTCTGAAAGATGCTGGGCGTCTTCGTGCGAAGACGCGCCACTTCCGCTTCCGCGACTTGCCGCTCGACGTTGCGGTTCAAGAGACTGAAGGACGCGTAGCTGGCGACGTTGGGGAGGGAAATGTTTTCGGCCACGGTCATCGGCAAGACCAAGCCGTTCTTTTTGCGATCTTCTGGCGCGAGGTACACGCCGCAATCGATGGCGTCGCGGGGACGGCGCGGCGCGTACGGTTTTTCGGCGACCGTCATGGTGCCTGACCGCGGCGGGGTGATGCCGAAGATCGTCTCCATGAGCTCGGTGCGACCCGAACCGACGAGCCCCGCGAACCCCAATATTTCGCCTCGTCCCGCGAAAAAACTAACGCGATGCGCCGTTCCCGGGACGACGAGGTCGCGCACCACGAGCACCGGAGAATCGGCCGATTTCGTCGTGCGGTCGGGGAAATAGGCGTTTTTCAGCTCTCGCCCTACCATCATGGAGACGATCTTGTCGGGCGTGGCTTCGTCGCGGACGAGGGTGCCCACGTGGCGGCCATCGCGCAGCACCGTGATGCGATCGCCGAGCTTCATGACCTCGTCCATCCGATGCGAAATGTAGATGATGCCGATGCCGCCCGCCTTGAGCTGGCCGATGATCCGAAAGAGATGCTCCGATTCGGAGACCGTCAGCGAGGACGTCGGCTCGTCCATGATGATGATGCGGGCTTTCTTCGAGAGCGCTTTGGCGATTTCGACCATCTGCATCTGACCCGCCGTCAAGGTCGAGACCAGTGTCGTCGGTGCGAGCGCGAGCCCTACCCGGGCGAGCAGCGCGCCCGCCGCGAGATGCAGCTCACGACGCCGCAGGGTGCCCACCGATCCCACCGCCCGCTCGTTGCCGAGAAAAATGTTGCCGGCGATGTCGAGGTTCGGCGCGAGCATGAGCTCCTGGTGGATGAGCGCAATCCCGAGGCGATGCGCCTCGCGCACGCTGTCGAGCACCACCGGTTTCTCGTCGATGTCGATGCCACCCTCATCAGGGGTTTCGGCACCGCCGAGGATCTTCATCAACGTGCTCTTGCCGGCGCCGTTTTCCCCCATGAGTGCCAGTACCTCGCCGCCGAACAAGTGCAGCGAAACATCGGCCAGCGCGACCACTCCGGGAAAGCGCTTGGTGATGCCGCTCATTGCGAGCAGCCGTGGGGCGGAGGCTTCCTTCGTCATGTCGAATCAGCGAACGAAATCTATCCTCGAGACTACCCGGCACAAAGTGGTTTGCTGGCGGTGCAACGGCTCATCGCAATAGCGAGCGCCTGCGCTTTTGTGAGCCTTGACGTAGTCCAGGCCACACCTAGCATGCGAGAGCGCAAGCCAGGAGGGCCCATCATGCCGTCGATCAACGGGAAGTACCCGCAAGACCAGTACGTACCGAAACCCGAGCACCGATTCACGTTCGGCCTCTGGACCGTGGGCAACCCCGGCCGTGACCCGTTCGGCGACGCCGTGCGGGCCCCAATCCCTCCCGTACGCATCGTGGAGAAACTGGCCAAGCTGGGCGCCTATGGCGTCAATTTGCACGACGGGGACCTCATCCCGAACGAGGCTTCGGCCGCCGATCGACGGCGTATCGTGACCGAGTTCAAGAAAGCGGTCGACGACAATGGGATGAAAGTGCCCATGGCGACGACCAACCTGTTTACCGACCCGGTCTTCAAGGAGGGCGCCTTCACGGCGACCGACGCCAAGGTGCGGCAATACGCGTTGCAGAAGACGATGCGCGCGATGGATCTCGGCGTCGAGCTAGGCGCCACGACCTACGTATTCTGGGGCGGCCGCGAAGGGGTGGAGACGAACGCCAGCAAGAGCCCGCAGGACGCGATCCGGCGCTTTCGGGACTGCATCAACTTCCTCTGCGAGTACGCGATCGACAACCGCTATAACCTGCGTTTCGCGCTCGAAGCGAAACCGAACGAACCTCGCGGCGACATCTGGCTACCGACGAGCGGCCACATGCTGGCCTTCATCTACACCCTCGATCATCCCGACATGGTCGGCCTCAACCCCGAAGTGGCTCACGAACAGATGCCGGGGCTCGATTTTTCCCATGCGGTCGGTCAAGCGCTCGAAGCCGGCAAGCTCTTTCACATCGATCTCAACGGCCAAAAACCCGGACGCTACGACCAAGATCTGCGATTCGGCAGCGAAGACCAAAAGGGTGCCTTCTTCGCCGTCAAGCTCCTCGAGGACGAGAAGTGGGAAGGCATGAGGCACTTCGACAGTCACCCGTACCGCACAGAAGACGACGCGGGCGTGTGGGATTTCGCTTACTACAGCATGCGCACCTACCTCATTTTGAAGGAAAAAGTCGAGCGCTGGAATCACGATCCGGAGATCCGTGGGATTTTGCAACAGCTCGGCGAGCTCGATCGCGGCGTGTTGGTCGACACCGGGGCGAAGCTTCGGTACAGCGCGCGACTCGGCCAGCAGCTCAAAGACGCGAGCTTCGATCTGCCGCCACTGCGCGCGCGCGGTTACCAATACGAGAAGCTCGACCAGCTGACGACCGAGGTGCTGCTCGGTGTGCGCTGACGCCGCCGCTTGACGCTTCGCCGCCCGCTCATAGGATGAAAGGCCATGCATCTCGTCGAAGGCAAAAAAGAGCACTGGGTCGACCGCTGATGACTGCTTGAGCGCGCGTCTCGCTTCCGGGCGGTGCATATCGACTTCGGAACGGGTGACGGCGCGTTCGTTCTTCGTCACGCGCGCGCTTCGGCGGAGACGCTGGTCATCGGCGTCGACGCCAACGCCGCCAACCTGAGAGAGAGCTCGCACCGCGCGCGCCGCAAGCCGGCGCGCGGCGGGCTTTGCAACGCGCTCTTTGGCCGTCTCTCACTCGATGAAGCACCCGGCGAGCTGGGCGCCATCGCGCACACTTTGACCGTGCTCCTTCCCTGGGGATCGCTCCTCAAAGCGGTCGCGTTGCCCGCGCCGGCGCCGCTCCATCGCTTGCTCGAGCTCTGCGCTCCCACGGGTCGATTTCGCTTCGTTTTTGGTTACGACGTCACGGCCGAACCGAGCGTGGGGCTCGATCCTTCGTTGCCACCACTCGATGTACCGGGCGCACTCGCGCGGCTCGCACGCCGTTACGCCGAGGTCGGTGTCGCGGCGACGATTCGCGCGTTGTCATTGGACGAGGTGCGTGCGCTACCGACGACGTGGGCGCAGAAGCTGGCCATCGCTGGGAGGAAGCGGACGTTCGTGGAGGTGAGCGGCGATCCTCCGGTCATTGCCGGAGGTAAGTCGTGATCTCGACCTCGAGCCAAGGGCGCATGTGGGGCATCTCGGCCACTGCAACGTTCACATGGCGGTGTGTCGTGTTCCTGATTGTTGGTGCGCTGCCGCGTGTGATACGCCACCGCGATGCGAAGAAGCGTAGAGAGATTTCCGATTCCTTCGCGCGCCGGCGCACTTTGCTGGAGCATCGCGTGCGCCGCACTCTTGGCGACGAGCTCTTGCGCGACCGGCGCGGCACCGCCTAGCACACCCGCCGCCGCGGTATCGCCAAAGACGAGCCGAAGCGGGTCGCTCGTCATGTACAAGTCCGGACGCGAGATCGGCCGCGAAGAGTACCAAGACGACGGCGACACCTTGGTGAGTCGAATCTCGCTGGGCGGGCGGAACGGGGTCGTGCGGACTTCGCGATCGTCACGCACTGTCGAGGTCGAAGAAGGCCCCAACAAGGTCCATCGCGACATCCCCGCCGGCACCGTCGCCCTCGAAAACGGTGACTGGCAAGCGTACGCGATCGCCGCGGAATGGTGCGCGGATGCGCACGAGCCTCGACCGGTACAGGTGCTCGTGCCGGGCCAGGGTGCGGTCGTGGAGGGGACCATCGTCGTCGCGAATGGCGCAGGAGGACGCCGCAATCTCACGCTGACGATGGGAGCGCTCATCGTCACCGTTGCAATCGACGCCGAGGGGCGCGTCATCGAAGCACGGGTTCCCGCGCAAGCAGTGGAGGTGCGACCGCCGGGCGGCACGCCACCGACTGACACGGGCTCGCCGCCCCGCGCCGCGCTTCCCGCCGGCGTTGCCGCGCGCGTGATCGAAGTGCAAGAGGACGGGGGCAAAATCGCCGGTGAGATTTGGACGCCGAAAGCCGTCCGCGATGCCGCTCCGCTCGCCGTGATCATCCCCGGTTCCGGACCGACCGATCGCGACGGAAACAGCACGATGGGACTGCACACCGATGCCTATCGACAAATCGCAGCAGCGCTCGCCGAACGCGGAATTGCCACGCTGCGCTATGACAAGCGAGGAATTGGCGCCAGCCGCGGCTACCGGGAGGACGGCATCACGCTGACGTCGACGGTTCGCGACCTGATAGCGCTGGTGCGCGAGGCACAAGCCAGTGCGTCGTTTTCCTCCGTCACGCTCGTTGGTCACTCCGAGGGGGGTGTCGTCGCGCTCGAGGCCATTGCCGATGTGCACCCAGCGGCGCTGGTTCTACTGGCCACACCGGGTCGTAACCTGGGGGCGGTGCTTCGCGAACAGCTCATCAAGAGCGGCGTGCCAGCGGCCGAGATCGACGAGGCTCTGGTCGAGACGCGCAAAGGGAGCACCGTCTCCTCCCAGCGCCGCGAGCTCAATGCGGTGTTTCGACCGAGTGTGCTTCCGTTCTTGCGCTCGATGGTCGATGTCGACCCGGCCCGGTTGTTGGGCGACATCAAGGTTCCTACGACTATCGTGCAAGGAGATAGCGACCGCCAAGTGACGCTCGAAGACGCCGAGCGGTTGCATGCGGCGCGTCCCGATGCGCGGCTGATCGTGATCCGCGACATGAACCATGTCCTGAAGACGGACCGATCGCAAAAATCGCCGCAGCCGAGCTACACCGATCCCGCAGTACCGCTCGCGTCAGCCGTGATCGACGCCATTGCCGACGCGTCGCGCCGCTGAAAAACCGAATCGGAAGGAGCCGCGGCGACGGGTGGCCGAACGACGGTGCTGCCCCTCGTCAACGGGTGCTGGGCTTTGGGCGAGAAGAAGGCTCAGCGGACGGCGGTTCGCGCGATCTTCACAACAGGATCGAGACGAAGGCCGTCCTTGTCGTCGTGCAGCGAATGGTCGCGATCGAAATCGAGCGTGACGTGCAGAATGCCGCCGACGGGCACGAAGAGTTTGCCCATGGTGACGATCTTGAGCCCGGTTTTAGTGCATGAAGGGCAAACGACGGTTTTGGTAATAGCGCCGTCGACCCACGTCGCTTCCGAGATCACCAGACGTATCTGGGTGACCTTGCCAGCGGGAACCGGGCCCGAGCCGAGAAATGCCTCGACCGACCCTGCTTGAAGCAGGTCGACCTGGGCCACGCCTGCGAAAACGGTGATCCACCCACCCTCATCGTCTTGCGGAGGGCCGCCCAGCGGCCCCGGCGGAGGTTCGTCGTCCGAATCATCGCCCGCGATGTGAACGTCAACGCGCTGCACCGTGAGCAGCAAGCGCGGACCGGCCGTGCTGGCGTCGGAAGTCGTCGCGCCACCGGCGTCGAGATCGGGGGCCAATGCGGTCTGTGGTTGACCGCTCGACGTCACGCCGACTTCGATGATAGCGCCGCTCGTTTGACAACCGAGAAGCGCGCCGGCGATGAGCGCGGGCAATGCGATCGATCTCGCGTAGCGAATGCGTGTGCGCATGACGTTACCTCCGTCGGTCAGGATGCCGAAGCACCGAGGAGAGCTTTAGGCACGCTGCCAACGAGCGCAACTGTTTTTACCGAGCCGGTTGGCAAGCGGGCGATATTCGCAATGGTCACTCGACTGACCACTGTCCAAAGAAGCACGTGCTACACGGTGCCCGAGCCGGGTAGGACTTTCACTGCGCCGGGCGTTTTGACGATCGCTTGCGGGTGACGAATAGGCCAAGACCTAACAGCCATGCGCCGATACCCACCCGGCTCGAACGCGCGCGCGATCCGATCTGGCAGCCGCTACCGCCCTGGTCGTCGACCGGTACCTTGGTATTCGTGCCTGCGTCATCGCTCGAGCCGCCGACATCGGCGCTCGTCGTTGGTCCATCGTCTGCACTCGAGCCGGCATCGTCATTGCGATCTGCGATGCCTGCATCCCTGCTGCTACCCGAGTCGCTGCCTTCCGTGCCCCCGCCTCCTCCGGTGCCGCCTCCTCCGGTGCCGCCTCCTCCGGTGCCGCCCCCGGGCATCGCCACGCACCTGCCGTCGCGGCAGGTGAGACCGGGCTGACCGCACAGCTCGAGGTCGGTACCGTTGTCGTTTGCACCGTCGCAGTCGTCATCGAAGGCGTTGCATTCCTCGCGCTTCGGCGGACCTTCCACGCAAGGTCCCAAGCAGCCTTGCGCATACCGCCTACACCAGCCAAGTCCGCAGGTGGGGCGCACCTTTTCGTCGATCGTACCGTTGCAGTTGTCGTCCTTGTCGTTGCAGATCTCCGTCGCACCGGGATAGACGGCGGGGTCGCTGTCCTTGCAATCGTTGTCGCAGAATCCAAAGCCTTTGGCCGCACTGCATCCCGTCTTGGTCGCGCCACCAGCGACGCCATGACCGTCGCCGTCCTTGTCCTCGCAGAGCGTCGCGATGTCGAGGCCTTCATCGATGGTGCCGTTGCAGTTGTTGTCTTTGCCGTCGCAGACCTCGGTGGCGCCGGGGTACACGCTGGCACTGTTGTCGTCACAATCGTCGTCGCTAGCCACGTAAGAGGGAGGCTTGGTGCAGCTCACGGTGTATCCCGACGTGATCGAGCCGTGGCCGTCGGTGTCGAAATCGCTGAAGTACTTGATGCCGCTGCCGCACCCGTACGCCACGCTGAGAAAGCCGGACCCCGCTCCGTCGCCGGTCGAAGCCCCATTGCCATTGCCCGAAATGGCCCACACCGAGAAGTCGACGCCCCCTGCGCTGGGTTGCTGAGGCGCGGTCCAATTCACGCGAAACGTGCTCTGGCCGCCGGACGCAGCGCCCGGCTGGCTATGGGTAACGCCGCCATCGGACCATAATTTCACGCCGGGACCGGGGCTCGCGAAAGCGCCGACGCCGTTCGTTTTCAAATAGAACCCCCCCACTTTTTGGCTCGCGATCGCAATCGTGAGCGTGATGGCCTGGCCGGGAGTGATGGCGACGGCATCGGTCGCGATCGAGACGACGGCATCCGCCGCTCCGCCGTGGCACCCGTTGCAGCCGTCGGTCTCGATGCCGTTTTGCCGTGCCGACACGGCCTTGGCGCCGACGAAAAGCAGCACGAACGCGATGAGTGAAAGAGCAGCGCGCGCGACCCGCGGCGGTCGGGGACAAGGAAATCTCACAGCGTGTTCATGATAACACCGATCGCCCTACCTGCTACGCCCGACCACCGCGTCGTTCGATGCGGAGCGAGAGGACCAGCAAGTTCCGTCGCGCGCTGATCATCGATGCACGGGAAAACAGTGCCCGCCGCCATGGCGCACGGTTCAAATTCGAACAGACCATCTCGACCCGACGACGATGGGCACGACGCGCCGAACGCTTGAGTTTTCGGAATTCGAATTCAACGCGACTCGGTCATGGCATTTCAGAAAATCGCGGAAACGCCGAGATCGACGATGACGTACTGATCGAGCGCGCCACCGGCGATATAGGGGGCGCCGAGATCCGGGTGCGCGCTCGAGAAGATGCGCGTGTACGTAAGGAGCGCGCGCACACCGACCTGCGAAGCAACCGCGTACGCGGCGCCGACCTTGGCGTCGACGCCTTGGATGCTCGCGTGGGGAAATCGGTCGCTGAAGGGACCGGCACTGGAAATGTTCATGTATCCAGCGCCACCCAACAGCGCCAAGGGGCCCCAAGGAAGGCGCGCGTCGGCGGCGGCGCGCACGTATTTGTAGTCCACCGCCAGCGCGTCGCTGACGACATCATCGAGACCGCGAAAAACGAACGCCCACACACCGTACGTTGCTTCGAGGCCGATGAGCGCCCCGTCTTTCTTGTCGCCGGCCAAAATACGACCACGCACACCGAGCGCGTAACGATTGAGTGAGCCTCGCGCAACCTGGGCGCCGTCCTTGGTCTTGGACTCGACCTCGAAGGAACTCGCAAATCGCCCGACCAGTCCGACGTCCTTGGCCACCGGCGTCCCGCTCGAGGCGCCCGGATAGACTTCGAGACCCGCCGCGTAGACGGCCATCGCCGACACGGCGTGATTGCGCAGAGGACCGGCGACGGCATCGCTATACTCGAGTTTGCGGCTTGCCATCCCGATCCCCGCGTCCGCGACGACCATGGCGTTGGAATGCGCGAGCTCGTCGCGCTTTTTCACAACTGCGTCCTTTGCCGGCGGCGCGACGGATTCGTCCGGCTCGTTCGCGTCGGTTGGTTCGCACGGCGGCCGCTCCCACCTCCTTCATCGCTTTGCGAATGGCCAAGAGCGCTTGCTGGCGCGTTCGCGCAGCAGCCAACGCCTGGCATGCGGAGCCCTGAATCCCGCGCCGAGCAAGAGCGGTCAGCAGGTCGTCAGGTGGTTGAACGGTCAATCGCGGGAGATTCGAAGCGGCGAGCTCGCGTTCAGCCTCTGCGTCTCCTTCCACGATGAGCACCATCGTCGCCGATCGCGCACGACCGGCGAAGGCCAAGTGGGTGAACGAAAGCAAGGCGAACAAAAGCAGCCAACTGGCGCGTTTGATCATCTTGGGCGTTACCGAATGAGGCTCTTCAGCGCGCGGCGGGCTTGCTCGCGAAACCGTCCGTGCGGATAGCGCGCCAAATATTGGGCCGCCAGGCCAGGAGCCGCGTCATTGCCACGGCTGGCGGCGGCCTCGATGGAAAGTGCGAGCGCTTCTTCCTGGAGAGCGCCATCGGGATATTTACGTTGGTATTCGGAAAGTAGGTACGCGGCTCGATTCAGATCTCCGACTCGCCGTGCCTCCATCGCGCCGATCACGAGCGCCGCGCCCGGACCGGATCTCGCATCGCCCTCGACCAAGCCGGCCAACGGCGGACGCACTTTGGCACGCGTCTGCTTGGTGGCGCTGGGCGATCGAACCACCTTGTGAACACCTTCCTCCGACGCTAATGCCGGACTGGGAATCGGCGCCTCCGGGATCGTGCTTGGCAATGGCGTCGGCGCGAGCGGGTTCACGGCGTTCGTTGCAGCCAATCTCGTACGCTCGGTAAGACCGCGAGACCCATGCTCAGCGCCGGGGGCGATTTCGACCGCCGGCGGCGCCACCTTCTCGCTGCGCACGAAGCGCGTGACCATGGCACCTGCCGCCGTTGCGCTCATCAACACGCCGAGAACGACGCCCGATCGGTGTCGATGACGAGCCCGCGCCGCGACGGACCTCCGCAAGGCGAAATGGAGTCTCGTTTTGCGCGTTAAAGAAGGCGCGAGCGGAGCAACGCGTGCCAATAGGGCCGCTCCATAAGCCTCGTTAGCGTCGGACCAATCGCACTGTTCTCGAAGTCGCTTCACGGTAACCTGCCTTCCTCGCGTGCACGGGCGATGAGCGAGGAGAATTCCTTTCGTGCATGGTAAAGCCGCGTCCACACCGTATTGACGGGTACGCTCTCGAGCTCGGCGATCTCCTCCCCGCTATAGCCTTCGATCTCGAACAGAATGAAGGCCGTGCGCCGCGTCGCGCTCATGTCGCCGAGAATTTGGCGCAGCAGACGCTCTGCTTCACGTCGCTCGAGCAGTTCGGCCGGATTGAGCGGCCGGCGTGACTGATCTTCCTCGATGGGATGGCTCTGCTTGCGGAGGAGAAAACGGCGGTACCACGCCTTACGCCGGTAATCTCGCACGGTGTGTTGGCTGATGCGATAAAGCCAGCCCGCCAAGTTTCCTCCGTCGAATTCGGGCAGCTTGCGGCGCACCACGATGAAGACCTCTTGTGCGAGATCGTCGAGATCCGCATCGAGGCCGCCGAACGCGCGGACCCACCGAGAGACTTCGTGAAACCACCGCCCATAGACATCCTCGAAGACGAGAGGGTTGGTTCCACTCTGCGCACGCATTTCCGGCGGCTCGACGACTCTCGCCGAGACCTGCTTGGGAACGGTGGAACCAACTGCCATCAGCACAATATGGTGGGACGCCCCCCAAACCTTCTCGAATTCCCTCGCGCGAGCGCCTTGTAAGCCGCCCTCGTTTCGCGCGTTTTCGCGAGCCGCCGGCCCTCGGACAGAGAAAAGCGTCATCGAGCAGCGCCTGTTCTCGAGGTTTCGGTGCGGGCGAAGCCCATCCATTTGGCATTGAAGGTTTGGGGCCCGGCCTGCCCTTCCTGTGGTGAAACCGAACACGCGTAACTGTTTCGCCCGCCGCAAGACCTTTCAATTGCAGGAGTCGAGTTGCCGGACGGTGCAGGTCGACGATCGAAAGCCGCCAACGATCTGCATTCCCCATCGGCTCGCGGCGTGAACCAAGTGCAAGAGGTGAACGATGGGATCGCTCATCAATGGCTCATTTGCGCGTCGCCCAATGGCGGCGCTCGTAGGGGCCAGCCTGGCCTTGTCGGCCTACGCCTGCAGCGGCAGCATCAGTGAGAGCCTGGATAGCGCCGGGACGTGCCGCGGCTGCGGACCGAAGG
>DATHEQ010000008.1:0-21765 GCA_035318505.1 Polyangiaceae bacterium
CCGATACCGAACACCACGATGCCGACGGCCTTGTCGGAAGTGAGGGTGTGTACCCGCGTAGCGCCCACGACGGGAACGCGGGCCACCGACATGCCGCTGGCACCGACCGCCAGGAACTTTTCTCGTGCTACCGCTTGCGCGTCGAGCGAGACCGCTGCACCGGTCGGCGCGATGATGGTGAGATAATTGGTTGCGAACAACTGCTGCGACGGGACGACGAAGGCGTAGCTCGTCCGGAATTGCACCACCGGCGCGACCGTTAGTTGGTTCGGGCTGCCGATGCTTTCCGACATGCGGGAGCTCACGCTGCGACCGCTCAGGTAGTGCGTCACCGCAAACGGCGTGGGGGACGAGATGCGCATGTCCGTCGTGAGGTTCACGTCGAGCGTCGCACCACGGCTCAAGGTGACGGAGTTGACCACCCCTTTGGGCTCGAAGGTGATGGCCGTACCGTCGGCCACCGATTGAACCCGAATCATCTGGGCGATCGGCGTCCCGGCGTCGGCCGTCGACCCCGTCGCGAGCATGGGGACCACGTAGTCCTTGCCGAGCGCGTCGTAGGGCAAGACGGAATCCTCGATGTGACCGCACGGCGACTCGTCTTCGAAAATATTCACGCAGCCGACGCCGCTCAGCACCTGCACGGGTTTACCGTCTTTGGTTTTGATGTCGGTTCCGGAAAAGCTGTCGCTGCGCGTCGTTCCCGGCGTAAAGAGCTGGACGACCTGAGAGGCGGCCATGGTGAAGATCATCGCGTTTTCCGCGGTGGGACGAGGGAGATCGGGACCGCTCAGAACGCCTTGATTGGGACGCAGCTGGACGGTGACTTCGGTGCCGGCCTGCAGCGCGGTGATGGAGATAAAATCACCCATGTTGAGCCGGCCGGAGGTCGGCCCAGGAAGCGTTGCAAAATCTTTGTGCCACGCATGAAAACCGGCGACGACGTAGTGGGAAGACAGCACGTGCGCCGGCAAAAGCAGCGACCCGTCCGTCGAGTACGAGAAGCAATTGGCGCTGGCCCCGGCGACCGATGGGCAGCCGCGCACGTCGGGGATCTCGTTTTCGAGGGAATTGAGCTGATAGACGGTGATGGGGCGGTTCGAAACGACGCGATAAGCGCCACCGGCCTTTTTCACGCTTTGCGTAGGGTTGCCCGGCTGATAGGGCACCTCCCAGTCAGGGCCTTTGAGATCGGGAACCCAGTCGAGCGTCACCGCGCGCGATTCGCTCGCGTCCAATGTGAACGACTGCTCCGTACCGGGCCCGCTGATCGTCACCGACGCCGAGTTGGTGCTCGAAACGTTGCCGATAAGAACACCGAAATGAAAGCCGCCCGTCGGCCCCGCGTCTCCGGCGCGCCCCGCCCACACAGGGTTAGGCGTCACCGTCGGCCAGAACTCGCAGCCCTGGTACCCCATGCCGAGGGAGGCGGGCGAGCATTCACCGTGACAACCGTCCGCGTCGCAGGACATCCCCGGACCCGTGCAGGCGAACGTGCTCTCGTTGGTTCCGGTCGCGTCGCAGACCGTTGCCATCAGCGATGCGCACGAGGACGCGTTGGGAACGCAGGTCACGCATCCGAGGCCATCCTTGCACTCGGTGGCGCAGGTGACCGTGCTCGAATATCCGCCTTGCCCGTCGCACACCTTGGCGACGTTTCCCTCGCAGACCGTTTGGCCATAAGGGCAAACAGCGCCAGCATCGACAGGCGGGGAGCCCCCTCCTGTGCCGCCCGTACCCGATGGGCTTGCTGCGCCGCCGTTAGACGCACATGCGCCTAACAAGAAGGTGAAGAGCAAGCAATAAGGGCTTTTTTCAAGCATGGCGGTAAACGGTCGTACGACCGACGCCGCATAGGACGACAAGAATTATCCTGCCACGTTTACCTTCTCGTGGCGATAACTTGCGGGAATGCGAACCGCTCGCCGGTTCGTGCCCAGGTCTTGCGCCGCGGCGCGGCATGGCCGGTCAGTCCAACCCCACCCCGGGCAAGATGCCGAAAGCATTGGCGAGTCCCCTTGACCGCCCAACGGGGCAGGTCCACTGAAATCAGTGCGGTCCCATGCTCGATCCCGCTTCGATTGAAAAACTCGCCGAATCACCGGAAAAAAACGACCCGCTGCTCAATGTCGCGTTGGCGGAGGAGGGGAATGCCGGGGTTCTGCTCGCACTGGTTAGCTGCCCATCGCTCGGAGCGCAGGCGATCGACGTCATCGCCGATCGCCTCACGGGCGATGTTGTCGGACTCGACACCGGCGACGACGCGACGGAGGGGATACCGGCTCTCGAGCTCGAAAAAAAGATCATCGGCCATCCCAATGCGCCGGCCGCCGTTCGCGACGCGACGTTGGGCAGGCACATCGACGAGGCGTTCTTCGTGCTGGCGGGGGGCGCACACCCGAACGCGACGGACCGGGCGCTCGAGGCGCTCGCCAGCTGGCGCAGCGCTTCTCCCTTGCACGATCGCCCGTGGCTGACTTTGCTGGTTGCGGCGCCAAGTCACCCTTCTTTGCTCGCTCGCTGGGCGGGCGATGGCGAGCTGCTCCGCGAGGCGGCCGCTCTGCTGGCGCGGGACCTCGCGCTTTTGGAGAAGCTCTCGTGCGATCCGTCACGCAGGGTGCGGCGCGCCGTCGCCAGCAATCCGAATGCGGGCCAGATCCGATCGAGCCTCGCCGATAGCGACACGGCAGCCGAAGTCCGTGCTCGCGCGCGCAAACTGCCGCCATCGCGCGTAGAGGAGATCGGGTTTGCGGCTTGTCTCCGGGCGATGCAAGAGGGAGGTGCGCTCGCCAGCGATGTGCGGCGCGCCTTGCTGGACGCCGGCGCGTCGCTCGATGAGGAAGGTGCCTTTCTCGCGGCGCGCCACCTCGACCCCGAAGGCCTGCATTCGCTCGTGGCCCAAGCGACGGGACCTGACCAAGACCCGCTCGACGCGCGCGGCGCGGGAATCGGTGTGGGGCTCGGCCTGCGGAGGTCGAACGAGATCGGCGAGGCCGGCGATGGCCACGACGCGCAACTCAGCAATGACATCGTGCACCTTCTGACGAGGCAGCCGAACGCGGAGACGCGCTTGACCGGTAAGGCGCGCGTCGCCCTCTGGATCGCGCAATCTCTCGCGCGCTCGCGCATGGTCGCGGCGGGCGATCTGCACCTGATTGCGCCGGGAGCGCTGGCCGGCGATCGCATGGTCCTGCACCGCTGGGCAGCCTCTCTGCCGGCTGCGCCGCGGCTCGAAAGTTTGCTGGAATCGGCGACGCCGGTCCCTGCCGGCGTGGTCGAGCTTTCGTGGCGAAACCCTGCCGTGTCCGACGACGCGATCGTGGCCCTTTGTCGCCGCGTCGCTCCCGGCGTCCGGTCGGATCGAGAGTTGCCCGAGGACGAGCTCGATCTCGCACCGTTGTCGCGGCCACTGCCGGTCCTCGAACGCGCCGTGCTGGCCGCCATTGCTCGGGTGGCCGTCTCACCTCGGGGCGCGCTGGCGGCCATCGCGCTCGAACCTCGGCGCTGCCGGTACGTGCTGTCGGCAATGCCGACTTGGAAAGGGTCGCTCAACGGCGCGCGGCTCGCGCGCGTGCTTCGCTCGTACGCGGGGGCGCTTTCAGCGGCAGCGCGGCCATCGGCGGGATCGACGCCGCCCGGCGGTCCGCGGCCAGCATCGGTCGCGCGCTGGACCGATCGCAAGCTCATGGAGATGGAGGCGGCCATCGCGCTCGCGGTGGGAGATCTGACCATCGAAGAGCTCACTCGCCGCCTCAAAGTCGGTTCGATCCGCATCCAAGATGGGCTCGCGCTGGCCGCCGCCGTCGAGGCGCGCGCCGCCATCGACGGGCCGACGATGTTCGCGCCCATCCTCGACTTCGCGGCGGCTCACCGTTCCAAGGATGCCGCCGCTCTCGCTCTCTGGATGCTGCTCGAGAATCTGGATCGCGTCCGCCCGTCGTCTCTCATCGGCTCGGCCATCGATGGACTCGCCGTCGCGGGGACGGTGGTCGCGCCCGCCGTTTGCGAAGCGCTCGCCACGCTCGAGCGCCGCTCGCCGGGTCGTATGGAAACGGTCCACGCGCAATCACCACGCGGCCGCGCTACGGTCGCCAGCGCCATCGCTCGCGCTTACCGCGCGTTTGGTGGGATGCGCGACGAGACCTGAAGGTCTGCGAATACAACGCACCACATAGGAGTGCGATTGGGGCCTTGTTTCCTCGCGCCGCTCGTTGCATCTCTAGAAGACCTGTGTTGCTCTGCGAAAGCGCGTCTTGAGGAAAGAAACTCTCATGCCGTACGCCGCTCGCCGAGGCGCAAGAGGCCGCGTCACGACGGCTTGCATCGGTGCCTTGTCGACCATTCTCATTGCCGCTGGCTGTTCTGTCGCCGAGAACGCCGATTCAGACGGCAGCGCTGGGACGGGGGGATCGGACGCCGGCGGCGCTGACGACGCGTTCATTGACCTCCGTCCCGAGAAAGCGGACGCCGTTGCCGATGCTCCGCTTTTGCCATGGAAGCCCGTGCCCGTGGAGGGCACGCTCTGTCGCGACGGCACCCCCACCGGATATGCCATCAACGTGAATCCGAGCTCACGCAAGCTCCTCATTTTCCTGGAGGGGGGCGGCGCTTGCTTCAACGAGCTGTCTTGCCGCCAAAATCCGGACTCGTGGCCCCCCGACGACGCTAACGCCAACCGCTCGCCGCCACGCAATTGGATGACGAGCAGGGCCAGCGACGACAGCCCTTTCAGGGAGTGGAACCTCGCTTTCATCCCTTACTGCTCGGGCGACGTTCACACCGGTTCGTCGATGTCCGGGTACATGGGGCAGCCGCAAATCGGCTTTCTCAACTACAAAAAAGATCTGGCGGAC
The DNA here is from genome assembly GCA_035318505.1 of Polyangiaceae bacterium. GTDB lineage: Bacteria > Myxococcota_A > Polyangia > Polyangiales > Polyangiaceae > DASWDH01. Next base: position 4,854 of record DATHEQ010000008.1, read on the forward strand.
ATCGTGGCTCGGTTTCCCAATCTCGACCAGGTCGTCCTGGCGGGCGTGAGCGCCGGCGGGTTCGGCGTCGCTTGGAACTTCATGTGGACCCAGGATGCGTTCGGCGTGGTCCCGGTCTACGCCATTGATGATTCGGGTCCCCCCATGGGGCCCACGTATTTGGCGGAGTGCCAGCAACAGCGCTACGGCGCACTTTGGAACTGGGAGGCGAACATTCACCCCGCCTGCACGAACTGCGATGTTCCTGCCGGGAAGGTCGTCCGCCCACTCCTTGACGCGTCGTTCAGCAGGAGTGCCTCGACACGCTTTGGGCTCTTGAGTTACGACGAAGACGGCACTATCAAGTCGTTCTTCGCATACGGAACCGAGAATTGCGCCAATTGGGAAGCACCGCAGCCGCCCATCTACCCAACCGGGATGTATCCGATGGGCCTTTCCGAGCTGCGCCAGGCATGGTCCGGCTATCCACAAGTCGCGATGTACGTCGTGACGGGCGGCAGCCACACGTTTTTGGGCACCGACATCGCCTCGGTAAAGACCGGCCCGGCGATTCCCATGCTGGAGTGGATCAAGAGGCTCATCGAAAAGTCTGACGGCTGGACCAACGTCGCGCCCTGAGCGCGGCGAAGCACCCCTCACCCACTGACGTCCGAATCATCGCTCATTCGAGCGCCGAATCGGGCACGACGGAACGGAGTTGCCATTCGCATGGCTCGCCACCATCTCGCTTCTCGTCTCGCCCTCGGGGTCACCACCGTCGTCGCGCTGGGGGCGCTTTCCCGCGCCGCTCACGCCGGCGGCTATGACACGCCCATCCTCTACAGCGCGCGCCACATGGGCATGGGTGGCACCGCGATTGGTTACGTGAGTGACCCCTCAGCCCTGTTCCACAATCCCGCCGGCCTCGGTGGCGTCCGCGGACTCGAGTTCATCGGCGACATCTCCCCGCTGACCGGATCGATCACGAGCAGCCCCGGCTATCCGGACACGGAAGACAAAGCGACGCACACCTATCGAGCGCGAACCACCGAGCCCGCGGTTTCTCCGCTCTTCCTCGCAGGCGCGGCCTACCGCTTGGCCGAGCCCGTCACGTTCGGGATCGGTGTGTATCCCGTGGCCGCCGCGGCAGGGGAATACCGAACGCCGGACGTTCAGGGCGTGGTCAACATCGACAAGACGCGGCTCGTGTTCCTCGAGATCTCACCGGGTTTGAGCGTCGAGCTCGTGAAGGGCCTTTATGTCGGGGCTGGGTATCGCGCCACCATTGCGACGCTCGAACGGGTGAAAGGAAACGCCGCCGATCCGCGCGAGTTCAACTTCGAGTTGAAAGGCGTGGACGCGGCCGGTGTACGCGTCGGTATGCAGTACCACGCGAGCCAAAACTTCTCCGTCGGCCTCGTTTATCGTCACAAAGTCGCGCCGACGCTCAAAGCCGACAAGGTATTCGCGTACACCAATCTCGTCGATGGAGAGACGGTCTTCGTTTTACCGTCCAAGCTCGGCGTCGGCGTGAGCGGCAAAATGGATCGTCTCCACGGCGCGCTCGACGTCGAGTACGGATTTTACAGCCAGAACAAGAGCTCCAACCTCTCGGGCTACAACCCGGTGCTCAGAGAGCAATTGACGGTGCCCAACGTGTTCGAGTGGCAGAACGCCATTACGACCCGCATCGGGCTCGAATACCTGCTCGGTGCCGAAAATCAGTTCCCCGTGCGTATTGGCTACGTATTCGACGGCAAAGTGGGCAACAAGATGTATCCGACGGCGTTCGGAACGCCTCCGGCACCGAGCCACAGCTTGACTGCGGGAGCCGGTTTTCGAGGGGAGAAGTGGCAGACGAACCTCGCCGTCGCGTATCGCTTTGCCAGCGCGAGTGTGACGCCTGCCGACGTGGCGGGCGCATCCGCCTGCGCAAGCTGCTCGAAGGCGGGTCCCGACTACAATCTGAAGATATTGGGTTTCTACCTGGATTTCTCGTACCGGTTCGATGTCGCGCCGCTCTTCGGAGGTGCCCCGGCTGCGGCGCCCGGCGTCCCCGAGACGCCTGCAGTGCCCTCGCCCTCTCCGGGTCCTCTACCGACGCCGGCACCTTCGCCGGACCCGGCGCCGCCCGCTCTACCCTCCTCGCCTCCTACGCCCGCTCCTGCACCGTCGCCGTAGCGGTTCGTCGCTTTCGGCGGCAGGTTCGCTATGCCGTCCTCGAGCGCTTGCGCCGGCCTACGACGTGGTTCAATTCAGCGCCAACGAGCAGAGCGATCGACAAGAGATAGAGGGCGATCATCGTGACCCCGATGATCGAGAGGCCCGCCTGATAAGCGCTGCGCGCCCCCACCTGCGACAAATAGAAGATGTACCCATAGCCGAGCGCGGCTTGTAGGGCGACGGCCACCACGGCGCCCGGCAGGACCGGCGTTCGCTTGCGTGCGGTGCGCGGAATTCCCACGAGATAGAGTCCAGCGACGAGACCGAGCGCGGTGAGCGCCCCCACACCGAGGCGCACGACGGTATCGACGACGCCCGTCATACCCACCCGGGACTCGAACTCGGCGAGGGGCACCGTGCCACGAAGAAAGGCGAGCACGCTGCTCATGCCCGTGGCGACCGTGGCGATGATCGCACTGCCGATCGAAAGCGCGACACAACTCGCCAAGGCGAGTGCGCGTTTCTTCCACCAGGGTCGCGACGTTCCCGTCTTCACCTCGAGGACGTCGAATACGGCGTGAATGCCCCCCGATGCCAGCCACACGAATACGAGCGCCGCCGGGGCAGCGACCGAGCCCCCGTTCCATCCGGCCACGTGATTGAGCTGCCGCGCCACCAATTGTCGCGTTTCGCCGGGCAGCGAGGCGAGGAGCAACGAGACCTCGGCGTTGCTCACGGCGATTTTGGCGATGATGAGCCCCGCCACGGCGGCCAGCGGCACCAGCGAAAGAAACAGCCAAAAGGCCATTTCGGCCGCCATTCCGGTGGTACGCGATCGCTGGAGCTCACCGATGAATTCTTTCAACCAGCCGAGGGCGCCTTCCAAACGACGGCCGAGCGTACCCCTCGCGCGCGCTCTGCCCGGACTCATTGCTTCCACGATACTCGAGCGCCTTGCGTTCGAAAGAGCAACGCTTGTTCGATTTCATGCGTCGGAAAGCGAGCGGTGCCCGATCCGACCAAAAGCCGAGTAGGATGCGCGCCGGCGAGGCGCGAGCGGTGATGACCGCGGGCGCGTGTTGAACGAATCTCCGGAACCGATGACGAGCGCGAACTGGCGAAAGTGGGGAATCGAGCCGGGTTACTCGTCGGCGCGGGGCGCGTGGCAGTCTTCGTCCGAAACTTCGCTGGCCACGGTGCAGCGCGCGATGGCACGGGTCTCACGCCGCGGACGCCCCGCGTACTGCGACGTGTGGGTGATGAGCGAGGGGGAGACACGAGCGATCCCCGCGCCTTCCCAGCTTCGTCTCGAAGACGGCACCGAGCTTACGGTCGGCAGCCATTTGCCGCGCGATCTGCCGCTCGGGTATCACGAGCTCGAGGCAAAAGAGACGGGAGAGCGGACCCGTATCGTTATTTCGCCCGGGCAATGTTATTTGCCCGATGGAGATCCGACTTGGGGCTGGGCAGTGCAGCTTTATGCGCTGCGCTCGGCGCGGAGCTGGGGCATGGGGGATCTCGGCGATCTCGCGGCTCTCGGCCGCTGGTCGGCTCGCCGTCTGGGCGCGGGCATGCTCCTCGTCAACCCGCTGCACGCACCGTTGCCGACACCAGCGCAACAGCCGAGCCCTTATTACCCAAGCAGTCGACTCTACCGAAACCCTCTCTACCTACGGATCGAGGACGTACCGGGAGCCGACGGCTTGCGCCGCGAGCTCGACCCGATCGTCACAACTGGCCGCGAGCTCAACCAAACGGGCAGGATCGATCGCGATGCCATCTTCGGGCTCAAGATGCGTGCGCTGGCGCGCATCTTCGCGCGATCGGGCCACGAAGACGCCTTCGCTCGCTATCGCGCGCGCGAGGCGCCCATGCTCGAGCTCTACGCGACGTTTTCGGCTCTCGTCGAACACCACGGCGGCAATTGGCGCAAGTGGCCGCGCGAGCTACGCGATCCGCGCGATCCGGCGGTCGCGCGTTTTCGGCGATCGCACGCACGCCGGGTGCGCTTCCATGAATGGCTGCAATGGCTCATCGACGAGCAGTTGCGGCGCGCGGGGCGCACCATCCCGCTCGTCGGCGATCTCGCGGTCGGCGTGGACGCCGGCGGCGCCGACGCCTGGCTGTGGCAAGAGGCGTTCAGCGAAGGAACGGGCATTGGCGCGCCGCCCGATCACTTCAACACGCTCGGCCAAGACTGGGGGCTCTTGCCCTTCGACCCCAATGGCCTTCGCGGCGCCGGCTACGAGCCGTTCATTCGCATCGTACGCTCTGCGATGCGCCACATGGGGGGCATACGTCTCGATCACGTGATGGGCCTTTTCCGGCTCTTCTGGATCCCCGCCGGCAAAAAACCGAAGGACGGCGCCTACGTGCGCTACCCGGCGCTCGATTTACTGGGCATCGTCGCCCTGGAAAGCGTTCGCGCCCGCGCCTACGTCGTCGGCGAAGATCTCGGCACCGTCGAACCCGAGGTGCGCGCCGAGCTTGCTCATCGCCGACTCCTTTCGTATCGCGTCCTCTGGTTCGAAAAGGGGCGCCCCGAGACATATCCGAAAAACGCGCTCGCCGCCGCGACCACGCACGATCTTCCGACCATCGCCGGTTTGTGGTCGGGGTCCGACCTCGCCGTGCAGCGTCGTCTCGATCTCGCTCCCAACGTAGAAGGAACGAAGGCGCTCCGTCGCTCTCTCGCAAAGCTCAGCGGATGCTCACTGCGCGCGCGCCCCGACGACGTGGTTCGCAAGACGTACACGGCGCTGGCCCGCGCGCCTTCGCTTTTCGTGACGCCCACGCTCGACGACGCTCTCGGCGCAGAAGACCGACCCAACATGCCGGGCACGATCGACCAATACCCATCATGGCGAATTCCGCTGCCGCGCACGCTCGAGCAGATCATGAAAGATCCGCGACCACGAGCCATCGCCAAGGCGATGTCGCGGCGAAGTCGGCGATAGCCGTTCCCGTCTCCGAGCTACGCCCGCAGCGTAGCCCCGAGCTCGGCGTTCGCCTTGGCGACGACGGCTGCGTGCCGCTCGTCGACCTCGCGGTCGGTCAGCGTGCGCGCATCGCCGGGTGCCGTCGCGGCCCGCGGATCGCGATAGACCACGTGAAACGCGAGCGAACGGTGTCCGGCGGGCAAGGAAGGGCCCCGGAAGACGTCGAAGATCTCTACCGACTCACAGAGCTCACCCGCCGCATCCCGGATCACTTTTTCGACATCCCCGGCCGCGACTTCCTCGCGGACGACCAGCGCGATATCGCGCGTTGCCGCGGGAAGGCGCGGCACCGGTGCATAATGAACGCCCTGGCGCTGCACGCGCGCAAGCTCGGTCAAATCGATCTCCACGACGACGACCCCCACCATTTCGAGATCCCAGGCCTTCAGCACGTCGGGGTGAAGTGGTCCGAATTGCCCAATCCGCTGCCCGTCGACGAGCACGTCCCCGGCGCCGCGCGGGTGAAGGTGCTGCGCGCGCCGGTCCGCGGACTGGCTCCGCGCCGTGGCGTCACGTCCGGAAACCCGCCCCACCACTTCGACCGCGACGCCCTTGGCGTCATAGACGTCGAACTTTTCCGGCTTGGTCAAGTACCGGCGCCTTGACCCTGCGAGCACGGCGGCGAACGTGGGAAGCTCGCGCGGAAGGCCGCGAGCGTCGCTCCCTTCGGCGAAGATGTTGCCGACCGAGAAGAGGCGCATCTCGGTCTCGCCCGCACGCCAGGCTCTGCGCACGGCGTCGAGGAGACCGGGCAACATCGACGTGCGCATCACGCTGCGATCTTCGCCGAGCGGGTTCTCGATCTTGATGGGAGAGGGCGGCGCCCGGACCGCTTCCAGTTCTTTCGGCGCCAGGAATCCGACGGTAACGGCTTCCGACAAACCGAGGGCGACGGCCGCCCGGCGCGTCACGTCGAGCACGCCGGGATCGCGCGGTGCTTGTGGCCGAATCGCGGGGAGAACGGACGGGATAGCGTCCAGGCCGCGCACCCGGGCCACCTCTTCGATCAGATCGACTTCGCGTTCGACATCGGGGCGGAACGTCGGCACGCTGAACGAAGCGGATCCCGCTTCGTTCGACGGGTCCGCCGCGAACCCGAGCCGTTTCAAAATGGCAGTCGCCTCCGCGAAGGGGACTGGCGCACCGAGGAGCGCATCGAGGCGTGCCGAGCGGAGCGTCACTTTGCGCTCGGGGGGCGGCTCTTGAAATTTGTGAATGGCTCCCGAAACGGCTGCCCCCCCCGCGAGATCGACGATGAGCGAGGCAGCGTGGGCCAGGACATCGGGCGTGTCGCCCCGGTCGACGCCGCGCTGGAAACGGTGACTCGCCTCGGTGTGCAAGCCATGGCGGCGCGACGTGCGACGTATGCCGCGCGGCGCGAAGTACGCGCACTCGATGAGCACGCGATGCGTGCGCTCGCCGATCTCGCTTCCCTCGCCGCCCATGACTCCGGCCAGGCCGACCGGGCTCGCCTGGTCGCAGATGAGGAGGTCGTCGGGATCGAGCTTGCGGGTCACGCCGTCGAGGGTGACCAGCGTTTCGCCGGCACGCGCGCGGCGCACGACGATGGCGTTGCCGCGCACTTGGTCGAGATCGAAGGCGTGGATGGGATGGCCGAACTCGAACAGGACGAGGTTCGTGACGTCGACCACATTGGAGATGGGGCGCACGCCGAGGCTCGCCAACCGGTAACGGAGCCAATCGGGAGAGGGCCCCACCTTGACCTCGACGACCGCCGACGCGCCGTAGTGCGGGCAGCGTTCGAAATCCTCGACGGTGACCGTGGCCGTGGTGTCGATGTTGCCCTGCGCCACGCGCGTCGGCGCTTCCGGCTCGGGAAAAGCGAAGGGGAGCTCGCAAATGGCCGCCAGCTCGCGAGCGAGACCGACGTGCCCGAGCACATCCGCGCGATTGGCTGCTACGCCGAGATCGAAGATCGTGTCGCTGGCAGCGGGGACGGCTTTGAGAAAGGCCGTACCTGGCGAAGCCGTGCCGGCGGCGAGTACGAGGATGCCATCGTCGCCTCCCCCGCTCGGAGCCAAGAGCCCCATCTCCCCCTCGGAACAGAGCATTCCCTCACTCGTCACCCCTGCGATTTCCCGCGCGCCGATGGTCAGCCCCTTGGCGGGAAGATGGGTGCCGAGCGGGGCCAGCACCACGAGCCCTCTCGGACCAGGCACGTTGGACGCGCCGCAGACGATCCTCTGTTCGTGCCCTTCCCCTCGATCGACGGTCACGAGCTGAAGCCCGGAGCGGCTCGGGTGCGGCTCGACTTTGCGGACGGCCGCGACGACGATGGGCTCGAGGCTCGCCCCATACGCGTGCAAGCCCTCGACTTCGATTCCGGCGCGCGTGAACCGCTCGGCGACCTCCGCAGGAGACGCCGAAAGTCGCGGAACGAGAGCGCGTAGCCAGCGATAAGAAGCCTTCATGACGACGAAGGGGCGCTTCTACCACGACCTTTCGCGCCGGGCGACCCCGCACACGCGCCCCGCGATCCGAGGCGCCTACTCGTCGCTGACGTCGAACTGGGCGACGATGTCGACGTCGGGCTTCACCGTGACGCCGAGGTAAGAGGGCACTTCGATGCCGAAGTCGTTCATGTTGATGTGCATCGTGCCGCGAACCCTGAGCTTCGAGCCCTCGCGCGAGCTCGTGTAGTGCAAATTCACGGGCCTGGTCTTGCCGTGTAGCGCGAGCGTGCCCGCGGCATCTTGCGCCACGTTGCCACCGGCCGCCGGGATCTTGAGCGCAGCGCGCGGTACCTGCAGCTCGGCGCTGGGATAGTTCGGCGTCTGCAGGTATTTCTCGTGCATGTGCTTGTCGCGGATGGAAATTCCCGTCTTCATGCTGGCGAGCGGCACCGCGACCTTGACGGCCTGGCCATCGTCGCCAACGCGGAGCTCGGTGCCGTTGCCGACGATCTTCATCCCGGCGGGCCCGATGAGGGTGAATGACACCTCTGGACCGGCAACCCGAGATAGCTTGGCGTGGGCAGCCAGTGAAAAACAAAGCACAGCGCCCGCCGCTGGGATCCACAGACTGCGCAATCGACCATTCATCATCGCGACCTCCTCAAAACTGGCGCTCTCCCAGGCTGGGTTTTGGTTCGACGGACCGGAGGCCCGATTTAGTCAGCCGCCTACATGCGCGACGAGCACGACATGCGGCGTAGCAGATTTTCTGGGAGCCTTCTTCCACGTCTTCTCAATAAAGTGCCGCGAACTCGCACAAACCGCGCAAGTTTCGGTAACCAGGGCGTGAAGCAACGCAGCCGGGGCGGCGTGGTGGTGTCCCGCCTTAAGGCTGGTCATGTGTCGAGTAGTCAGATCACCCACATTGGTGCACACTGGGCGGCGCGACCAGGTTCCCTCGCAGGAGCTACGACTGCATGCCCCCCTTGAAGATCGTTCAAGCCGGTCACCCCGTGCTGCGCAGCCGGGCTCGTACCCTCGCGCCCAATGAGATCCGCAGCCGCGCGCTACAAGAGCTGATCGAGCGCATGAGAGAGACCATGCGCGACGCGCCGGGCGTTGGGCTGGCCGCGCCGCAGATCGGAGAGCCGCTGCAGCTCGCGGTCGTGGAAGACCGCGAGGAATACCAGCGCAACGTCAAAGAGGAACGACTCGACCTTTTGGAACGTCGCCCAGTTCCGTTTCACGTGCTCATCAATCCGCGCATTACGCTGATCGGCGGTATGGCTGCGGCTCGATTCTTCGAAGGGTGCCTCAGCGTCACCGGTATGATCGGCCTCGTCCCCCGCGCGCTCGACGTTCACGTCGATGCCCTCGACGAGCGCGGCGAACCGGTGAGCATCGACGCGCACGGCTGGCACGCGCGCATCCTGCAGCACGAGATCGACCACCTCGCCGGCGTCCTCTGCGTCGACCGGATGTACACCCGAACGCTGATGACGCAGGAGACGTACGCCCAGTATTGGGGAAACAAGTCGATCGAGGAAGTGTGGGACGAGATCGAGCCTGAGCGATCGCCCTGAGGCGATCACTCGCGCTCTCCACTCCCTTCGGAGGCTTCGCCCCCGCCCCGCCGAGGCAAGCTCGGAACAGGGTCCCACCCCCACCGTGCCTCCGGCACGAGAAAGCCAGCTTCAGAGCTGGCTTGAGGGCCCCACCCCACCGTGCCTCCGGCACGGGTGAGTGGACGTAGGAAGGGGTCTATTTCCCGCCGTCTTTTGCGGCTTCTGGTTTTTGGAATTTGGAGAGCGCTGCCGTCGCCCAGTCGCCGGCGAAGGAGTTGACGGTGAAGATCGTCGGCGTGCCGTCTTTCTGGGCGTAACGGCTGGTGCCGACGGAGGTGTTACCGACGAGGATCTTGATCGTTCCGCCGTCGTCTTTCAGCGCAAAGGTGACGGTGGCGGGCTTGGCGAGCCCCGTCTCTGCGAGCGACTTTCCGTCACCGAAGTCATCGGCGGTGAGCGTCTTGAAGGACCGGAGCATGTCCTTCACCTTCTCCGGCTCGAGATTCGGGATCGGCTTGCCCTTGAAGGTGCCGGTCCACTTGTCGTCGTTCTTGGAGAAGCTGAAATTGCCGTTCTCGTTGGTGACGGTCGCCGAGATGACGTTCCCGTCTTCGAACTTCACGATGTCGCGGTCGCGCCAGTCCTTGATCTCGCGCGTGTAGAGGTAACTGGAGTATCCGCTCGTCACGTAGACGCCGTCCTTGTCGGTGAGGCGCGTCATCTGACCGCGGCTGCCGCTCTTGCCGAAGTAGAGATCGAACGCTTTGGCGGCGTCCTTGTAGAGCTGGACGTGCACGGCCTTGTCGTCCTCGAGGTCGAAGGCGGCGTATTGGGTCTTGCCGGTATCGATGCTGTCCTTGAGGCGGAGCTCCTTCAAGTTGTCGATCAGCGACTTTACGTTGGCTTGGTTGGCCGGGTAGTTGACGGGCTTCGTCACCTTCCAGGCGTCGCCCTGCTTTTCGAGGACGACCTCGCCTTTGCCCGCGTTCTGAATCTGGATCTTGGTGATCTTGTCGGCGTCGTCGGCGGCGAGCTTGATTTCGGGTAGCGCGGCTGCCGCGGCCACTTGCGAATGCGTCATCGCTTCTTCGCGCGCATTCTTCATGACGAACCACAGTCCTGCGAGCAAGAGGACCAGGATGCCACCAGCAGCGTAGATCTTTTGTTCAATCTTCATGGCCGTTCGGCTTCTTTTCGAGAGGGATCCCGCTACGCCGTCTCATCGAGCGGCGCAGCGGTTCGGGGTCGTAAGTTCGTCAGTCGAAAGCGATGTTGGAGCGGCCCGCCTCGCGCTGGCGCCAGCGGATGATTCCGAAGATCGCGAAGAGGGCGGGGCAGAGCAAGGTGAGGGCGATCTGCACGTTGGTCTGGGTCGTCTTGCGAGCGGCGCGGTACTCTTCGTCCTTCTTCTTGATCGAATTGTCGTCGTCGTTGGCGTCGACTTTGGGGCGGGTGATGTCGCCATAGGTCAGGTTCGCCTCGCTCAAGAGCTTGGCGCTGGCGGCGATGAGATCCGAGTCACCGCTCATCCAGTCGAGCGTGTTCTTGAAAGAGAGGATCGTTCCGGTGAGGTACTTCTGCGCGTAGGGGCCGGCGATCATCTGCAGCTGCTCATCGCCGCCGACCGGTCCCATCATCGCGAACTGACCGCCCATCTCCGTGCCCTGGCCCGAGCGCGCAAAGGGATTGGTGAGAAAGCCGGCAGAGGAGATGACGAGCACGCGGCTCTTGTTCTTCGACGCCGTGGGCACGTCGACGCCGTCACCGGTCCCCATGGCCGCTTTGAGGGTTCCCTCCACGGCGATAGCGATAGCGCGCTGGTCGAGCGGGGGTTTGGGGCGCCAGGTCGGTGAAATCTTGAGGTCGACAGTGTCGCCCGTTTCGGCCCACGAGGCGGGCGTCGTGCGCGCGACGACCTTGAGCTTGGCTTCCGGCTGCTTGTCCGGGTGAGGGACGAGCGTGGACGGGAACGGAAAGCTGATCTCGTCGGCGCGGAAGAATCCGGCGAAGCCGTCGTCGAGGAGTTGATGTTCCTCGTCGTAGCGCGCGTCGTGCTGCGCCTGGACGATGGCCGGCGCGCGAATCCACGCCGCCGTGCCCGTTGCCGTCATCACCGGCAAGCGCATCGACCGCTGCCATTCGAGGACGGCGTCCTTCTTCATCTCGACGCCGTACCCGTTGAGGAGATTCTCGAGACCGTGCGTGGCGAGGGTGGCCTTCATCGTGCCGTCGCCCGCCTTCAGGTTCACGGCCGAGGCAAAGACGACGAGCGACTTGTTGCCTTCCATCAGAAACTGGTCGATGCGGCGGAGCTCCTTGTCGGTGTACTCCTTGCCGGGCTGCGTGATGATGATGCCGTCGAGCTCTTTGTTGATCTCGCCGTCGCCGTTCTTCAGATCGACGTCTTCGATTTTGTAAAACGGGAACGCCTGATCGATGATCCCTTTGATGGAGGGACCGCCGCGCTGTCCCTGGGTGGGAACGAGGTTGGTGTCGGTGAGCTTGATTTCGTCTTTGCCGGTGATGACGCCGATCTTGTGGTGGATGTTGTCGGCCTTGTCGCGGATTTCCCGAATCTTGTTGGAGATCCAGAACTCGAGGCCGTCGGCGCGGTCGGGCTGGATGATGGGGATGGTCTCTTTTTCGCTTCCGTATTTGAACACGAGACCCATGTAGCCCTGGGCAATCGAGGCTTGATCCTCGCCCGTCTCGCTGGACTCACCGAACGCGACGTCCTTGAGGCCGGCTTCCTTGGCCGCTTGCCTTTGCTCTTCGGTCTTGGCTTCGATGAAGGTGAACTCGAACTTACCGCCGCCTTTTTGCTGATAGAGCTTGAGAAGGTCGGTGAGATCGCGCACGAAGGCGTCGAGCTTGGGAAGCCCTTTGGTCACGTAGGCATCGACGTGGAGCGGGCTTTTGAGAGAGCCCACCAATCGACCGCTTCCCTGCGAGAGGGTGAAGCGCTCGTTTTTGGTCATGTCCACGCGCTTGTGCACGCCGGTGAAGGCGATGAGGTTCGCGACGATGACGATGGTGGCGATGATGACGAGGTAGAGGCTCGTTTCGGCGGCTGCTTTTCTGCGACGTTCCATGGGATGGCCTACGCCCACTTCCGGCTCTCGAGAGAGCGGAAGGCAAACATCAGCGCCAGCACGGCGCAGGAGATGAAGAAAACGACGTCGCGCGTGTCGATGAGACCGCGCTCGAAGGGAATGAAATGTTCCTTGAAGGAGATCTCGCGGAAGACGGTGCCCAGCGCGTTGGGAACGTGCTGCGCGATGTCCCCCACGAAGAGCAGGGCTACCAGCACGATGAAGGTCACGAAAAACGCGATGACCTGACTTTCGGTGAGACTCGAGACGAGCAGGCCCACCGCTACCGTAGCCGCACTGAAGAGCACGATACCGACGTATCCGGAGAACACCGGCCCGTGATCGAGGGGGCCGAGGTGCCAGACGAAGGTGAACATCAGGAGCGGATAGGCGAGCGTGGAGAACACGAGCACCAGCACCAGCCCGAGCGCGCCCAGAAACTTACCGAGGATGACGTCGCTGTCGCGAACAGGCAGCGTGATCAGCATCTCGAGGGTGCCCGAACGCTTCTCCTCGGCGACGAGCCGCATCGTCACGACGGGCACGATGAGGATGCTGAGGCCGTAGGGGATGGACTCGAACATCGACGCCAGTGTCGCGCGGTCGACCTGCCAGAATTTGCTCCAGATGAAAACGCTGACCCCCAGCATGAGCAGCGACAGACAGATGACGACGTAGGCGAGGGGCGAATCGAAGTACGACCGAAACTCGCGCTTGGCGATAGTGAACGTGGGACTCATGAGAGATCAGCCTCCAGCCGCCGCGTGATTGGCAGCCCGGTCGCGGTTGTCTTTGGCACCGGCGGAATCGTCGGGGTCGTCTTCGTCGGCCTCTTTGCCCATCTTGCGATCGCGCCGTTCGTCGCCCTTCGTGAGATCGCGGAACACGTCTTCCAGCGTCTGCGAGTCGCGTCGAAGCTCGAGAAGCGTCCACCCTTTGGCGACGATGAGACGAAATAGCTCGCCGCGCAGATCGCCGTCCTGATCGCCAGCGAGCTCGAACGCATGCGCCTTCTCGTCCGTCGTCAGCTCGGTCGTGGCGCGCACGCCGGCGACGGCTCTGAAGGCGGACTGTACTTCGGTCGCGCTCGGAGGCTTGCCCCGTTCCGCGACTTGCTCGCTCACCGCGACGACGTAGCGAATCTTGCCGCTCCGCCCGCGGATCTCTTCGAGAGGGCCGTCGGCGACGATGCGACCTTTGGAGACGATGATGGCGCGCGCGCAGGCGGTCTCCACCTCGGCGAGATTGTGGGTCGAGAGCAGAATGGTCCGCTCTTTGCCGATCTCTTTGATGTACTTGATGACCTCGGCCTTCTCGTTGGGGTCGAGATCGCTGGTCGGCTCGTCGAGGATGAGAATGGGCGGGTCGTGCACCAGGGCCTGCCCGAGACCGACGCGCTGGCGGTAGCCGTGGGAGAGGGTGTTGATGTCCTTGCCGAGCACTTGGGCGAGACCGCACACTTCGACGATCTTGCGCATCCGCGACTTGAACGTCGCCTCGTCGAGACCGCGCATGTCCGCCACGAAGCGGAGGTAGTCCCATACCAACATGTCCTGGTAGAGCGGGGCGCGCTGCGGCAGGTAGCCGATCTTGCGCCGCACATCGAGCGGCTCGTCGAAAACGTCGTGGCCGTGCACCTTGGCCGTGCCCTCGGTCGGCGAGATGAAGCACGTCAAGATGCGCATCGTGGTCGACTTGCCGGCGCCATTCGGGCCGAGAAAGCCGACGACCTCGCCTCTTCTCACCTCGAAACGAATGCGGTCGAGGGCGCGAAAAGACCCGAATCGTTTCGTCAGGTCGTCGGCATAGATCATCACGTCGGTAGACATCCGACCTCCAGTCAGAAAAGAGGGGTGAGTACGCTTGGAGAGCTGCGTGGCGAGACCAGCCGAGAAGAGGCAGCCGGCCCAGGCCGATCGGGCCGGGAAATGCCCGCGACGCAAGGCGGCGCCATCCTAGCGGCGAAGGCCTGGGTGTCAACCGTCGGGGCTCGCGGCGCGGATCGGGGTGCCATCCTCGCGCGTAAACAGTCGGGCTGGCTGCGTATTCCCATAAGTAAAGGCGAGCCGGGCCGCCGCCGAAGAGCGGGCAAACGGGGCTCCCGTGGGAAGGGAGCGCCGCGCGAGAGGCCAGATTCCCGCGGATTCTCACCATTTTGACCGCGGGCTAAAATCGGTACCCCGTGACGAGCGCCTGCGAGAGCAGCGCCCATCCGTCGATGGCGACGAAAAGGAGCAGCTTGAAAGGGAGACTCACCTGGGTCGGGCTGAGCATCTGCATCCCCAAGGCGAGCAGCACGTTGGCAACGACGAGATCGATGATGAGAAAGGGGAGAAAAACAGCAAATCCGAGGGCAAAGGCCGCGTAAAGCTCGCTGGTGAGGAAGGCCGGCACGAGGATGACGAAATCGTCGGCTCCCACCGAGGCGCGCTCGTGCTCGGGGCGCGCTTTCTTGGCGACGTCGAAAAACCGGACGCGTTCCCGCTCGGAAGCGTTTGCCCGCAAAAAAGCGCGCATGGGGTCCCGCGCGGCGTCGACGAGCCCGGTCACGAGCGCCGTGGTGTCCTTGATTTTGCCTTCCCACAAGGGTGTGGCGCGCTCGATGATACGTGTACCGACGGGCGCCATGGCCAGCAGGGTGAGCGCCGCCGAGAGAGCCATGACCACTGTCCCCGACGGGACGCTCTGGGCACCGATGGCGCCGCGCACGATCTGAAGCACGGTCGAGATTTTCACGAACGACGTGAGCGTCATGAAAACGAACGGCAAGAGCGAAACGAGCGCCAGCGCGACCACCAGCGCGAGCGGACGGCTCAGCAGCGTATCCACCGAGTTATGCATGGCCCGCGGTGCCGGCCGGCGGCCCAGGCGGTGCGGGATCGTCGCGATCCTTGCCCGCCATCTTCGCCAAAATGTGGGCAAAACGTGAGGCTGGCGCGCCGGCGTCGGCAGCGGGCACCGCGTCGGCGTCGAGCTCACCGAGCCGGGTCAGCCCCCCCTCCGAGGCGCCCACCACGTAGACGAGTCTCCCCACGCGCACGAGGTACACGGCGCGCCGGGCATCGAGGGGGAGCCGTCCCACGAGCTCGAGGGGCCCGCTCGGTCGGCCGACACCCAGCCGGCGGCCCCCATAGAGGAGGAGGACCGCCAGGGCGACGACGCCCATGAGGGTGACCAACGTTTCGACGATATAGGTGGCCACAGGCGACATCGCGCCCGGAGGGTAAACTCGGATCTGTGGTTTTGTCTGCCACGATTGACAAGGCGCCCGTCTGCCGGTACGCATCGCCGCGAGTCGTGGGCCTGATTGTCCAGAAGTTCGGAGGCACCTCCGTCGGTACGCTCGAGCGAATCCGCGGCGTGGCATCTCGCGCAATCGCCACCCAGAAGCGGGGGCACGACGTCGTCGTCATCGTGAGCGCCATGAGCGGCGAGACCAACCGCCTGCTCAAGCTGGCGCACGACAGCGTCGAGGTACCCGACGGCCGCGAAATGGACGCCCTCGCCGCCACCGGCGAGCAGGTTTGCGCCGCGCTCACCGCCATGGCCATCCACGGTCAAGGCGGCGCGGCGCGCAGTCTGCTCGGCCATCAGGTCAAAATTCAAACCGACAGCGCCTACACCAAAGCGCGCATCAAGAGCATCAGCGGGTCGAAGATCTTCGACGTTCTAAGGGCTGGTCAGATCGCCGTGGTCGCGGGTTTTCAGGGCGTGGATGACCAAGGTGACATCACCACGCTCGGCCGCGGAGGCTCGGATACCACCGCGGTAGCCATCGCCGCCGCCATCGGCGCCGACGCGTGCGAGATCTACACCGACGTCGACGGCGTCTACACGACCGATCCCAACATCTGCCCGTCGGCGCGCAAGATCAACCGCATCAGCTACGAGGAAATGCTCGAGCTTGCTTCGCTCGGCGCCAAAGTGCTGCAGATTCGATCAGTGGAGGTCGCCATGAAATACGGAGTTCCCGTGCACGTGAGAAGCTCGTTTTCCGACGCCCCCGGCACGTGGGTGGTCGGCGAAGAAAAGAGCCTCGAAGACGTGGTCGTCGCCGGCGTCGCTTACGACAAGAGCGAGGCCAAGGTGCTCCTCCAAGCGGTGAGCGACAAGCCGGGCGTCGTGGCCAAGATCTTCGGCGGCCTGGCGGAGAAAAACATCTCCGTCGACATGATCATCCAGAATACGTCGACCGGCGATCCGGATGGCAAGGCGAGCACGGACGTCACCTTCACCGTTCCCAAGACGGATCTCGCGCGCGTCAAGCCGCTCATCGAGGACCTGGCGCGTCAAGTCGGCGCCAAGGCGACGCAATACGACGAAGACATCGTCAAGGTGTCGATCGTGGGGCTCGGCATGCGCTCGCACGCGGGCACGGCGGCGCGCATGTTCGACATTCTGTCGCGCGAGTCGATCAACATTCAGGCGATCTCGACGAGCGAGATCAAGATCTCGTGCCTCATCGCGTCGAAGTACACCGAGCTGGCGGTGCGGGCGCTGCACGACGGATTCGGTCTCGACAAGGCGACGCAGATGGCGAACCCGACCGACCTCTAGCCAAGTCTTCCCCCTCGCCGCGCTCAGGCTTGATCGAGCGGACGCGGATGGGTTTCCGCACGACACAACATGGCCGCAATGTCGTCGGGAATGCGCCGCGGCACGTGGTTGTCGCCGACGCAGGCCAGAAGCGTGGCGCCTTC
>DATHEQ010000009.1:0-13575 GCA_035318505.1 Polyangiaceae bacterium
AAGCAGTTTGTTCTTGTCGAGGAATCGACCCGTCTCCCGGCGACCGGAATCGACGGCCCCCACCCAGCTCGGTCCGAGCGCCTGGATCTGCGGCGCAACGGCGTCGGCGAATTTCTCGAGCGCCTCGGGGTGGCTCTTGGGCACCTCCGCCACCAACGTCAAAGTCGACGCGGAGGTGAGCTTGGCGCCCACCCGTCGCATTTCGACCACACTCGGTTTGTTCTCGGGCAAAAGCTCAGAGAAGTCGGTTTTTAGTCCGAGGCGCCGCGTCGCGAGGATGGCAGGAATGAGCGTAAGCGCGGCGAGCGCCGCCATGAGCCACGGGCGCTCGACCTGCACGCGAGCCAGGGCCTGGAAAACGCGCCGAAAAATGGAGGAAACGTCGGTCATCGTCGTTCGATCGTATTCTCGAAGGTGTTCATGGCGGGAGCCTACCGTCGATTGGGGACCCGCTCCCTCCTAGCACCGGGCGTGCCGGCGGATCGAGCCGACCTTTCTATCTTATGCCTTCCCGCCGCGCCTCATCTCGGCATAAGCGTTTCACGAGCTCGGTCTTGCAATGATGGGTCCGCTCAACACCGCATTTTCCCTCTCTTTCACGCTTGCGATGAGCGAAGCAGCCGTCGCTTCGAGCATTCTCGATCCGTCGGGCGAGACCACCCGCAAGCTGGCGCGATTCTGGGGAGCGCGACTCTGCCGCACGTGTGGCGTCGAGATCGCGACGCGGGGAGGCGAAGGCGTTGCGTGGCACGAGCCGCTCATCGTGATGGCCAATCACCAGAGTTACCTCGATATCCCCGTGCTCTACGCAGCGTTGCCAGAGCCGTTCGGTATGTTGGCCAAACAAGAGCTCTTCCGACTGCCGATTTTTAGCGCGGCAATGCGGGGGCTGCGCTGTATCCCCATCGACCGCGGCAACGTGCGCCAGAGCTTGGCATCGCTCCGCAAAGCGGCCGATCAGATTCGGTCGGGCAACTCCATCGTCGTTTTTCCGGAAGGGACGCGCAGCTCCGACGGGTCCCTGTCGGAGCTGAAGACCGGGCCGTTCTACTTGGCCGAGATGGCGGGCGTGCCCATCGTACCGATCGGTATTCGCGGAACGGGACGCGCCCTCGCCAAAGGGAGCCTGCTCGTCGATCCGGCGCGCGTCGAAGTGCGCATCGGCGACCCCATTTTGCCCGCGAGCCGCGGCCCCGCCGAGCGCGATCGGTTGCGCAAAGTCGTACGGACGGCGCTCGAAGATTTGTGCGGTGGCGAAGCTCGTTCGGGCAGCCTCGCGCCGAGCATCACTGCCTCGACGCTCGACCTCGAAGCGACCGCCTGAGCGCTGCCAGCGAGCAGCTAGCTTTTGCTCGGCGCGCCCTGCGGTTTGAAGTCGAAGGGATAGTTCACCGACGATTCCATCCCGCGCTTGCTGGGTGGAAACTTGAGCGACTTCAAAGCGCCAACCGCGCAAGTGTCGAGATCGACCGCGTGGATCTCGGATTTGGTCGAGTCGGCCTCCGCGCTCTTCACCGTTCCATCCGGGTTGACGACGAACTTGAGCGTGTACGTCCCCTTGATGCCGGGATGCGCCTTGACCGCCTTGTCGTAGCAGGCGCGGAACGCGTCGCGGTTATTGGCTACAACGGCGCGAATGTCGTTGAGACTGCGATCGGGTCCGTCGTTCGCCTTGCCCGCCGAAGCTGCCGGCGCGGCGGGCCCCGGTGTCGCCGAGGACGTCGCCGCGGCGGCAACCGGTTCGGGCGGAACCGGTGACGGATCCGGGTAGCTCGCCGTGGGCGCACTCGGGTTCGATGCCGGCGTCGCGGGGCTTGGTGCGGGCCCAGACCCGCCGCAAGCGCCGGAGGAAAGCAGCCCGAAGAGCAGCGAAGCAACCGCCGCGTTGAAATAGGTGCAGGCTTCCATGGGGCGAAACTCTAACACACGCCGCTCGGGCAACGGCACCGCTCGAAACGCGCCAAGGCGGCGTTAATGTCGCAATCGTCGGGCGCGGGGTCCGATGGGCCTGCATGCATAAGTTCGCCTTGGCCATCGGCGCGATTCTCGGGCTCTCGTCGGCGTGCGCCCCCGAATCGATCGATCTCGATCTCGGAACGACGACCCCCGACGACGGCGGGGGCGCCGTGGGGGCGAGGGAAAGCGGCGCACGTGTGCTGTCGGATGTCAGCGCCCCGCTACAGGGCGATGGGGCCAAAGGGCGCGGCGGAGCGGCGGGCAGCAGCGCAGAAGACGCCGGTACGGGGGGCGCGCTCGCCGACGGGTTCATCGCCGAAGATGCACCGTCCAGGAACGACGCAGCGTTCGACCACGCGATCGGCGTGGATGCAAAGGGACCCGACGCGCCCGCCGCAATGGATGCTGCAGTCCATGATGCAAAAGACGCGAGAGCCGACCTTGGCGGCCCCGACGCCAGCGCGCCCCGCGATGGAGCGGGCGGCAACGACGCCCCGCCTTCCGTCGATGCGGGCGGCGCGGACGCGGATGCGGTCGTTTTGCTGGAAACGTGTGCAGAGGTGCGGCAGTGCGCGCGTGCGAGTGGCGGGACCGGCGCCGTGTGTCTGCGCGGGGCGTCTGCTACGGCGCGTGCTTCTTCCGAACCTCTTTTGGCGTGCGAAGGCGATGCTTGCGCGGCGCCGTGCCGCAATGCGTACGCGCTCGGCGCTTGCAACGCGTGTCTGCTCTTGGCGTGCCCGGCGGCTTTCGTCGGCTGCGCCCGGCAAAGCGGTTGCGGTGATGGGGTCCTCGCGACCGACACCGAGGAATGCGACGACGGCAATGTCGAGGACCGCGACGCTTGTACCGCGGCGTGTACACGGGCCCGCTGCGGCGACGGGCGCGTCCATGACGGACAGGAAGCCTGTGACGACGGCAACCGCATCGACACCGACGCTTGTCTCACGTCGTGCAGACGAGCTGTCTGCGGCGACGGCATCGTCTGGACGGGCGTCGAAGGATGCGATGACGGCAATCAGAGCGGGGGCGACGGCTGCAGCGCGGTATGTCTCATCGAATCGTGCGGCAACGCCGTTCTCGACCCGGGCGAGGAGTGCGATGAAGGAGCGTCGAACCGCGACGAGGCACCCTGTCTGCCGACGTGCCGTGCCAACCGCTGCGGCGACGGAAAGACATGCCGCGGCGACGGCTGCGGCGCGCGTCTCGGCACCGTCGTCGAACAGTGCGATGACGGCAACGATTCGAGCAGCGACGCTTGTGTGAAGGGATGTCGGAGCGCCGTTTGTGGCGACGGCTATGTTCGCGACGGCGCCGAGACGTGCGACGACGGTAACGACGACGCGTTCGATCGCTGCGGTGATTGCGTGCCGGCGGCGGGCCACCTGCTCATCACGGAAATCGTCACCCGCCCGACCGGGGCCGAGTTCATCGAGATTTTCAATCCGACGCTCTTCTCCGTCGCGCTCTCGGATTTCTTGCTGAGCGACAGTCATCTTTATTACGAGGTGGCCTCCGGCACATTTACGACGGCGAGCGGGTCGGACTTCGCTGCACGATTTCCCGAGGGCGCCGAGCTCGAGCCGGGAGGGTACGCCGTCGTCGCGCTCGGAAATGCGTCGGGCGGCTCGCAGAGTTTTGCCGCGGCATATGGCAAGACGCCGGATTACGAGCTCCGCCCTGCCGCGAACCAAGCGACCGACGACCCGGCGGTCGCGAACATGGTGCCGGTGGGGAGCTCGTCCATCGGAGCGAGTGCGTCGCTCACCGACGGGGGCGAGCCCGTCGTGCTCTTTTCCTACCGCGGTGGCGATCTCGTTTCCGACGTCGACTACCTGTTTTACGGAACGGCGAGCGTTTCCAACGCGATGGTCGACAAGAGCGGAGTTGCGATGGGCGCGTCCACCTATCTTCCCGACACGCCGGTGACAACGCAGCATGCGATGGCCGCACCGGGCGAGGCTGGATCCCTTCATCGCTGCGTGTATGGCGAGGCACACGAAACGGCGGTGCAAGGAAATGGAATCGGCGGACACGACGAGACGAGCGAAGATGTCACCGCTGCGTTCGCGCTCGCCACCACGACGTCCGGGCGCACGCCCGGTGCGCCGCCGCCGGCCGGCATTTGTCCGTAATGGCTTGGTCGGCTTGGCGGCCCAGGACCGCTAGGCAGTCGTGCCGCGGGCGCCGCGACCGCCGCCGGTCATGACGTTGGCGATCATGGGGCGATTCAAAAACAGCCCACGCAACCGGGCGTCGTGGATCGCGTTGACCACCGTTTGGATGTGGGCCGCGGCTCGCTCGCGCGCGTAAGCGGCGTGGCTCGAGCCTGCTCCGGCCAGAGCCTCGTAGCAGCGAGCCCGAATGGCCGTGCCGAATTCCGAGCCTTGAATGGTCTCCACCGTTTCGAGCGCCTGGGTCGCGAGCGTAATGGCGCTGTCGGGATCGCCGATGTCGAGCCGCGACACGGCCTCGACCGATGTGGCGTAGAGGCCGAAGCTCACCATCGAGTGCCCGTCCGCCGTCATCCGCGCTTCTTCCGCGTAGCGCACCGCGCCGGCGAAGTTGCCCTGCCGGCGCGCGATGCGGGCGCGGACGATGCGTTCGTGGACATAGTCATACGTTTTGTTGGTCACGGAATTGAGGGCCGCCGCGTCGGACGCGAAGACGTGCGCGGCGTCGAGATCGCCGGTTTCGATGAGCGCTTCGGCGGAGGCGAGCAGGGTCGCGGCGCGGTTGTTCTGATCGCCATAGCGCTCGTGCGCGTCGCGAGCGCGTTTCAAGTAAGCCATGGCGCGCGGTTGATCGCCGAGCCGCGAGTACGAACGACCGATAGTGGTGAGGGTCTTGGCGATCTGGAAACGACCGCCGATCTCGAGATCGATGGCGAGCGACGAGAGCGCGAGCGCGATGGCGTCTTCGAACCTTTCCAAGATGAACATCGAAAAGGCGAGGGCGTTTTTGGCGCGCGCCTCCTGACGGCGCGCCGAGCATTTGCGAAAGGCGGCAATGGCTTCCGCGTAAGCCTCCACGGCATCCTGTACGCGCGACGAGCGACGCAAAAGCGATGCCCGCGCGAGGAGCACCTCCGCCTTGGTGCGCAATGGCACCTCGGACGTGGCGACCAGGGCGAGCGCGCGATCGCAGGCGGCCAGCGCCCCTTGCATGTCGCCGAGCTCGCGCAGGAGCTCACTCTGGATGGACTGCGCTTCTACCTCGAGCTCCGGAAACTTCGCGTTGCGCGCGATGACCTCCGCACGCTCCGCGTTGGGGAGGCCGCGCGCCAGAAAGCCTTCGTCGAGGTCGAGGCGCGCGGTGCGCACGAGCGCGAGCGCTACCCACTTGCCGAGTCCAACTTTGCGAGCGAGGGTGCGCAGCGCCAGAAGATGTTTGCGGCGTTCTCGACGGCGACCGAGCGTGCGATAGATGGTCTCCAGCGCTTCGTGGGCGATGAGCTTGCGTTGATCGTCGGGGGGAAAGAGCGCGAGCGCGCGCTGGTAATAGCGGATGGCGAGGCGCCCCTGGAACGTCGCGCGGGCGGCCGAGGCGGCTTCGAGATAGTTGACGGCCGCCGCTTCGCGCGCGTCGCCACGCGCCAAATGGCGCGCCAGGATCGCCGCCGAGAGGCCCTTGGCGAGGGGCCCTTTGGCCAGGTATTCGCCGAGCTGACGGTGCATACGCACGCGCTCGAACGCATCGAGCGCCATGTACGCGACGTCGCGGGTGAGCGGATAACGGAAGTCGACGTCGTCTCCCTTCTTGTCGCAGAGGCCGCGCGCAAAAAGACGGGTGAGCGGTTCTTGGCTTTCGAGCGCCGCGAGGGCGACGATATCTTTGACGCTGAGCGGACCGCCGGCCACGGCAAGCCAATCGACGACGAGGTGCTCGATGGGCGGCAACTCTTGCAGACGGTCGGCAATGAGCTGCTCGAGCGTGGAGGGGAGCGGCTGGCTCCGCTCTCCTGGGCGTTCGATCCGGAAGAGAGCGTGGTGACCATCGCGGGTCTCACGGATCTCGAGCGTGCCTCGCTCGAGCAGCGCGTCGACCATCTCCAGAAGGAAGAAGGGGTTTCCCGCCACCTTGGACACCAGATCGGCGAGCACTTCCGAAACGCCCCCTTGCACCGCCAACCGCGACTGCACGAGACGCGTCTGCTCTTCGGGGCGCAGCCCCTTCAGCTCGATGGGCACGATCTCGGAGATGACCGCGCTCACCCGCTCATCGGGACGGCTCACGAAGATGGCGAGAATGGGAAGCCTGTCTCGGCGCTTGAGGAGCCGCGTCAAGAGCTCGAGCCCGGCGCGGTCGCCCCATTGCAGCCCTTCCAGCACGACCACGACGGGTTGACGGCTGGCGAGTGTCGCCAACAGATAGCGCACGCCGGTGAAAATGAGCTTGCGGCGATAACCGACTTCGTCGTCCTCTGCCGTCACGAGGCGCTGCCCCGTGACGAGCTCGGCCAGACAGCCGGACAGCAATTGCCCCCGCTCGCCGCTGGCGAGCGGTCCGAGCATCATGGCAACGTGGTTCTCGACCTCGGCGAGAGGACGATCAGGGGGAACGCCCACAGCCTCGCGCACGAATTCGCTGACGATGCCAAACGGCAGCTGCGATCGGGCCGGCGAGCATTCCGCGCGGAGTATCGCGGCATCCGGGGGCAGCTCGGACAAGAAGGTGGCGACGAGGGCCGTCTTGCCAATGCCCATTTCCCCAATCACGACGCGCGACACGATCTCGCCCGGACCCGACACCGCGCGGTGGTAGGCAGCGTGCAAATCGGCCTTTTCGGCTTCGCGACCGACGAGGTCGTGCGGGGCGAGCGCCAGCTCGGCCACCCGTTCCTCGCGCGTCAGCGCGCGCTGGAGCGCGTAGATGCGCATGGAGGTCGGCACTTTCTGCTCGCGGGCAGCACCGAGCTCGATGGTCGGAGCGTCGCCCCAGCGAAACTCGCGACGAAGGAGCCGGAAAAGTCCTCCCGCGACCCAGGTGGCCCCGGCAGGCGCACGCTCTCCGACCAGGTTGCTCAGCAGATTGGCCGGCTCTTGCAGCTGGTGTTTGACGAGGTTCCCCGCCGGATCGCGCTCGCCGGTGGCGACACCGCGCACGATGCCGATCGACGAGCGAATCGGCGTGACCAAGTCCTCGGACGCGCCCGCCAGTGCCTCGTGCACGTCGAGGGCCAGCCACGCCGCGTCGGCTGCCGCCCGGGCTGGGTTAGCCATGAGGCCGACCAACGCACGAGCGGCCTCCGTTCCCTCCCAAGCGAACCGCGCGCCGCGCTTGTACGCGATGTCGTCGAGCGTCGCGCGGATCTTGTCCGCAGCCCGCGCCACGCCCGCCAGGCCGACCCACCGCTCGAGCGTTTTGAACCCGTGCAGCCGCAACGTAAGCACCGCTACGTGTCGGACTTCACGCGCTGGGCGCGGCGGCGGTTTCTTCTCGACCCCTTCCCCGGTCTGTTCCGCCGTGGGGGCCGGGGGGGGCCCAGTGGGAAGGCGGGGCAGTCCGGTGGCGCCCATCGCGGCATGGGCGAGGGAGTCGCCCACGGCGGACGGATGCTGCGAACCGCCTACCAGCTCGTCGCGGGGCGCGAGCCGGGCGATGGTGGCCTCGACCGCCGAGGCATCGATGAACTCCTGTTTTTGGAAGAGCGCGCGCGAGATCGCGGCCGACATGTCGCGCGCGCTCTGGAAACGATCGTCGGCGTTCTTGGCGAGCGCACGCATCACCAGGGTCTCGAGCTCGGGGGGCACTTCGCGAGCGAAGGTCGATGGCGGCTCGACGACGCCCGCCCGCACCGCTTCGAGCAAACTGTCGCCCGTGAGATTGCCGTGCAGCGCGCGCCCGGTGAGCAGCTCGTGCAGCACGACGCCGAGAGCGTAGATATCGCCGCGCCGGTCGACCTTTTCGCCGCGGGCTTGCTCCGGCGACATGTACCCGTACTTCCCCTTCAAGATGCCGACTTCGTCGCGAAAGAGGTTCGCCGTAGCGATGCCGAAATCGGCGATTTTCACGGCGCCTTCGTAGCTGAGCAGCACGTTCTGCGGAGACACGTCGCGATGGACGATGTCGAGTGGCGTGCCGCCTTCTTTGCGCTCATGCGCATAGTGCAGACCCTTGCCGACCTCGGAAATGACGTACGCGCTGACCCAAGGCGGAATCCGCGCCGCTTTCGCCTTGCTCGCGCTCATCAACTTGCCGAGGTCGAGCCCCTCCACGAACTCCATGGAGAGGAGGAGCCCCTCCTCGCCGTAGTCCTGGAACTCATACACTTGGACGATGTTCGGATGGTTCAGGCGCGTAGCGAGCTGCGCCTCTTCGACGAACATCGAGCGAAAGCGGCGCGACGCTCCATGCACAGGCAGGATGCGCTTGAGCACGAGGATCTTGTAGGTGCCCTCCGCGCCTTGCCGTCGGGCGACGAACACCTCGGCCATCCCGCCCGCCCCGAGGCGCCGGTCGATCTGAAAGCCTCCGAGCTGCGTCGGGAACGAAGGTGCGGCAGTGGACATGAGCCGGTCAGCCTCAAGACTATCCTACGCCTTGCGTAGCCGAGCGGCGCTCCTATGGTGCTTCAAGTTTCGGATAAGGCTTCACACCGCTTCCTCGAGCTTAGCGGGACGAGCGCCGAGATGGGTCGCGGGTGGCGGCGAAATCACCCTCGACGGGATCGACGAATGGGCGATGGAGATCGGGTCGTGCGGAGCCCGACGCGGTCATGCTGGTCGCAGTGGGCAGCGCGCCCGAACGCGCCGCTATCCCCCCGTTTTTCGCACGCTGTTGCCAGAGGTTCTCCATTCCAACGCGAGAAACTCGTGATAGGGTCCGCCTCGGTCGCCTCCGAAATCAGCCTGCGCCAGTGGGCCTTTTGGCGGCGAACTCGCCGTTCGCATACCGCCCCCTGTTCTCGAGAGGTTCCGCATGGAGACGAAGTGGCTCGTTCGCGCAGCATCATTGGCTGTGATGGGAAGCTTGACCTGGTCGAGCGTGGCCGAAGCGCAGGCGCCGGCGCCAACCCCTCCCCAAAAGGCGGCGGAAGACGAGGGGCCATTCGCTCCCAAAGGCAAGACCGGCAAGCTTCGTGAGGCAGAGCAGGCCGAGCTTGCTCCCAAGCCGACGCCGGAAGCGGCACCGCCCAAGGAGAAGCCGTACTCCGCCGGTGCAGACATCGTCTACGGCATCGGCAGGGCGGGCTCGGGCACCGACGTCGGCGCCAACCATGTCGAGTTCAAAATCGCGTCCATCGTGCTCGGCGTCGGCTACCAAGCGGACCCCAAGATCAGCGCCCGCCTGCGCTTTCCGATCAGCACCGGCAGCATCGATAGCGCGGACCCGGGGCAGTTCGGTGGAACGGGATCGTTTAGCGCATCGGCGGTAGGCAACCTCGAGATGGCGATGGCGTACACCTCCGACATGGGGCCGCACACCAAGCTCCCCTTCGACTTCGCGCTCTTCTTGCCAGTCGCGAGCGGAGACCGATTCCCCCCGCAAGAGGGCAACGGCCGCCAGCGCGGCTATCTCGTGAACACAGGGGCACAATGGTCGCGCGGTATGGAGGAAGATGCGCTGTTCGCGCCGCACCGATTGAGCGTCGTACCTCGCCTATCGCTTCGCTACGCGACCGGAGGCATTTCGACGGGTGGTTACGTGAAAACGCCGCTCCTCCTGCGTATGGGCGGCGGGGATCCCTCGAGCCCCCCCGATGCCTACGAGATCAAATCGGCGGTTTTCCAAGCGATCGTGGGCGGCGATTTCCACGTCGACGTCTCCAAGAACACGATCGATGTCGGCACGCGCGCCTGGCTCATGTGGATGTCGAGCGACTACATCGAGCGTACCCTGAGCGGTTCGACGGCCACCTCCAAACTCCAGTTCGCCCTCGAGCCCCAGATCCGCGGCGTATTCGGGCAGCTGAAGGCGGTCCTCGGCATCATCTTGCCGATCGGTGGGCGGCTCGCCGGCGGCGATTTGAGCCACGTCTACGGGTTTCGCCTAGGGGCCACTTACGGTTTTTAAGCTCCGTCTCGCGGCGCGCTTCTGGTGCTAGGTTACGTGCCCCATGGTAACCGAGCGCGCTCCAAGCTGGCACGAACCCTCCCTCGCCGAGGTTGACCCCGATATCGACGCCCTCATTCATGAGGAAGAACGGCGCGAGGCCGACACGCTGCGCATCATCGCCAGCGAGAATTACGTCTCGCGCGCGGTCCTCGAGGCGAGCGGCTCGATCCTGACCAACAAGTATTCCGAGGGGTACGCCGGCAAGCGGTACTACGAAGGGCAACAGTCGATTGATCCCATCGAGGAGATCGCCTGCCGGCGTCTCAAAGACCTTTTTCGGATGGATCACGTCAACGTGCAGCCCTATTCGGGCAGCCCGGCCAACCTCGCCGTCTACTTGGCCACCCTTTCACCGGGTGACGTGGTGATGGGTCTCGGGCTCGCGTCGGGCGGGCACCTCACGCACGGACACTCGGTCTCGATCACGGGGCGCTATTTCAAGAGTGTTCCGTACGGTCTGCGCGCGTCCGACGCGCGCATCGACATGGACCAGGTGCGCGCGCTCGCGCGCCAGCACAAGCCGAAGCTCATCTTTTGCGGAACGACGGCCTACCCGCGCCAGCTCGACTTCCAAGCATTTGGCGACGTCGCCAAAGAGGTGGGGGCGGTGCTCGCCGCCGACATCGCACACATCGCTGGGCTCGTCGTGGCTGGGGTCCATCCGTCGCCCGCCGGCATTGCCGACGTGGTCACCACCACGACGCACAAGACATTGCGCGGGCCGCGCGGAGGGGTCGTCATGTGCCGTCAAGAGCTCGCCGCCGCCATCGACAAAGCCGTGTTCCCCGGACTGCAGGGCGGTCCGCACAACCACACGACCGCCGGCATCGCCGTGGCCGCGCGCGAAGCGTCGCTCCCGTCCTTTCGGGTTTATGCGCAGCAGATTGTCGACAACGCCAAAGTGCTCGCCGAAGAGCTGCTCGCGCAGGGGTTCCGCCTCATCACGGGCGGCACCGACAACCACTTGATCCTCGTGGATCTGACGAACAAGAACGTGACGGGAAAAGTCGCCGCCAAAGCGCTCGACCGCGCCGGCGTCGTCGCCAACTACAACGCCATCCCCGATGACCCGCGCAAGCCGTTCGATCCCTCCGGTTTGCGGTTGGGCACGCCCGCCGTCACGTCGCGCGGGATGAAGGCGCCCGAGATGAAGCGACTCGCAAGGTTCATCGATCAGGTCGTCGCTGCGCCCGGCGACGACGCGCTCATTGCGCGCGTCGCGGGCGAGGTCAAAGAGCTCTGCCGCGGCTTTCCGGCACCGGGCTTGCGGGTGTAGCGGACAGAGGAAGATTCGGCCTGGCGATCTTGACCCGCGCCTTGGCCTACGGGAAAACCGAACGGTGACCTTCCTGCCTACGGGAGCCTTTCGCGCCCCCATCGTTCTCGGCGCGTTGCTCCTCGGTATGGCATCGGCTCCGGCATGGGCAGCGGCCTCCGCGCCCGGGCCCGAGATGACGCTCCGGCGTGCCGTCGAAGACCTTCACCGGGCCGACGGCGTCGAGAAGTACGCCGCCCTCCGCGCGATCTGGAAGCTGTGGGACCAGGTCGATCCCACCTCGGTGGAAGAGGTGATCAACGAGGCAGAGCGCGACCAAGCGCTCGCCGCGCCCGTCCGCGCCTACGCATCCATCGTCGCCGCTTACGCCCGCCGTCGCCGAGGCGATCTCGACGGCAGCATGGCCAAGATCAAGAGCGCCGGCGTCGTCGACAAATGGCTCGTCGTAGGGCCTTTCGACAACGAGGGCAAAGAGGGGCTCGACCGCGAGTATCCGCCGGAAAAGGAGCTGGGCGAAGCGATCGACTTCGTGCGCCCCTATCAGGGCAAGGAACGGCAGGTCCATTGGCGCGTCGCGCCCGACGTGTACCGCTACGGCTGGCTCGACATCGGCGACCTCGTGAGGCCGCGCGACAAAGTTTGCGCCTACGCCACGACCTTCGTGCGCGCCAAAGGCGGCGCGCCGCGTTCGGCGTCGATCTGGGCCGGCGCTTCGGGCGCGCTCAAGCTCTTCTGGAACGGCGGCGAAGTGCTGGTCGATGCGGCTTATCGCGGACTCGATGCGGATCGCTTTGGCGTGCCGGTGAACCTCGGGCGCGGTTGGAACCGATTGACCGCCAAGGTCTGCACGGCCGACGAGCAGCCGATGCTCACCATACGCCTCGCCGATGCAAGCGGCGCCGCCGATCCGACGCTGGAGTTCGCAGCCGACGCGGCGGTTGCGGCGGAAGCCGGCAAAGTGGCGCACGCGTCCGCACCTGCAAAGAAGGGCGCCAGCGGCACGGTGCGGGGGCCAGTTCCGACCTTCGAGGCTCTGGTCGCCAGCAAAAAGGCCAACGGCGCCACGATCGAGGCTTACGCTCGCTATCTCGCCGTCACCAAGGGCGACGACTCGTCGCAGCACCTCGCGCAGGATCTGGCGCGGCGCGCCGCCAACGCGAGCCCCACCGTCAACCGCCATCTTCTCGCCGCCGAGCTGAGCGACGATCGCAACGAAAAGCGGGAATGGCTGGCGCGCGCTCGCACGCTCGTGGGCGCTGGCGCAAAACCACTCGATCTCCTGCTCGGCGAAGCCGAGCTTTTGCGGACCGGAACGAATTGGCGCGACGCGACCCCTTTCTACGATGAAGTACTGCAGCGCGACCCCGACAACGTGCGCGGCGTGCTCGGCCGCGTCGAGCTCTACCGCGAAGCGGGGCTCAAACGGACGGCGCTCCTGACTTTGCAAGCCGCGGTGGAACGCAATCCTCGTTCGGTTGGGCTCCTGCGTGTGTATGCGGCGGCGCTGCGCGACGTGGGGCGCACGACGGAAGGCGACGAAGCTGCCGATCGCTACGCCGCCCTACGTTTCGACGACAGCAACTATTTGGCGGAACGCATCGACCTCGCCGTGATGCGGCGCGATCAGAACGCCGCCGCGCGGTGGATAGATCGTCTGCTGGCGGCGGTACCCGACTCTTCATGGGCCCTTTCCGCCGCCGCGCGCGCTCATCGCGGACTCGGTCAGGAATCGCAAGCGCATGCGCTTTACCGGCGCGCGCTCGATCTGTCGCCGGAGGACGTCGACACGCTGCGCGCGCAGGCCGATCTCTTCGCGGAATCGGGCAACCGCGAAGAGCAGCTCAAGTCGCTGCGCCAGATCTTGGCGTTGCGACCGCAGGAGAAAGACGTACGAGAATACGTCGAGCACATCGAGCCGCCCAAGCCGCGCGTCGACGAGGGATACGCTTGGACGGCCGAGCGCTTTCTCGAAAAACGCAAGCTCCCCGCTGGCGGTCACAACCGCCGCACGCTGCGCGATTTGACGGTGACGACCGTTTACCCCAACGGATTGGCGTCGCGTTTCCGTCAGGTCGTTTTTCAGCCCATGACCGACGAAGCCGCCGCCATGGCGCGCGAGTATGCGTTCGCGTACCAAGCGGACAGCGAGGTCGTGCAGCTGCGGGCGGCCCGTGTCTACCGGGCCGACGGCAAGATCGACGAGGCCGTAGAGAGCGGAGAAGGGCCCGCCGACAACCCTGCCATCGCCATGTACACCTCGGCGCGCACCTTCTACGTGCATTTTCCGC
>DATHEQ010000010.1:0-80963 GCA_035318505.1 Polyangiaceae bacterium
CTCGTCCTCCTCATCTGCCATTTACCGATTACTTGCACCGGTTGTACGAGACCGAGCGCGGGGGAGCACGCAAAAGCCCAATCGTACTCGACGCCACGTCCCGAGGAGGTGCAGTGGTTCTCCATCCACCGCTGGGTGTTGAAAGCATCGAACGCGCGAGGGGGATTGAGGGGAGTGACGCCCAAATTAGGGAGAAACGGCTTATAGTACACGAACGTGGCACGCGGAAGTTGCGTGAAGTTGAAGGCGCGCGACGCGAATGCATGCCCATAGCCTTCGTTCATCGCTCCGCCGAGTTGCTCGCGCGATTGGATGCAGTGCACTTTGTTGCCCCAGGCGGTCGTGTAGTGGTCGCATTTGCAGAGAGACTCGGCCGCGGCGTCCTCGTAGTTGTAAAAGTAGTATCGTCTCAGCTCGTCAAGTTCCACCGCGAGACGACGAATGCGCCATCTTTTTCGACGAACTCCGCGATCGACGCAGTCTTGATGTCGAAGAGCGCCCCTTGCTGCGGCTCGAGCCCCAGAAGTCGCGCCGACAAAATGCGAATCATGTGACCGTGCGAGGCGGCGCACACCGTCTGTGCCGAATGGCGCGCGCGCAGCTCGGCGATGAACTGGTCGGCCCGCGCCGCCGCGTGGTCCATGGACTCGCCGCCGGGACACTCGCCGGTCCAAAAA
Source organism: Polyangiaceae bacterium (assembly GCA_035318505.1). Taxonomy (GTDB): domain Bacteria; phylum Myxococcota_A; class Polyangia; order Polyangiales; family Polyangiaceae; genus DASWDH01. The sequence goes on from DATHEQ010000010.1 coordinate 678, forward strand.
TCCCAATTCGGGGCGACCTTTCGAATCTGCTCGGCGGTCAGCCCCTCGTAGTCTCCGTAATCGAACTCTGCGAGAAGCTCGGTGACGATCGGTGCGGGGCGCGGACCGAGAGCGAGCTCCAAGGTACGAAGCGCCCGCTTCCTCGGACTTGCATAGGCGCCGTCAACTTCGTCCCCGGCCAGCAATCGCCGGATGACCGGCGCAACGGCCCGAGCTTCTTCTACGCCGACGTCCCGATGGCGCCTACAGCTACGTCGACTACGTCTTCCGCGGCGTAGCCAAGGCAGCGCGGCTGGTCGACCCGCCGGTGGGCTTACGCGATCTCGACGAATGAGCGAGACGGTGCCCTCTCCCTCCGCGCAAGGCGATGACGAACCCTTAGCTTGGACGAGTCGTCTCGGTGCGGCGATATCCTTTGCCGCGCCGTTCGCGGTTGCCCTCGGGCATGTTGGGACAGCCCCGGCCTGGCGCGACGATCTCGTGCTGCTACGGGGCATGGCCTGGCTTTTACTCGGGCGCACAGGGAACGTTTCGGCACTGCTCACGCAGGCGGCGTTGTTCGTGCCGCTCGGCTCGGTGCATTTTCGGTTGGGAGTGATGGCGGCTGCAGTGCTCGGCGCAGCCGGGTTCGTCGTGTACACCCTCGTGCGTCAGATCTTGGTGCGTCTCGCGGATGCGCCACCGCTGCTCACCGATGCGCTGGCGACGATCGCCGCCTTGACGGCGACGCTGTCGGCAACCGGTCAGCGAGAGGGGGGCGCCGCGGGAGGTAGCGGTGTCGCGCTCCTCTTGGCCATGCTGGTCCTTGGGGCGCAGCCGGCGCAAGCGCTGCAGCAACCGCGCCGGGCCTTTGGCCTGGGAATGCTGGGGGGCGCGCTTTTGGCGGAAAGCGCCGTGACCGGGGTCGCGCTGGCGACGGCCACCGTCCTTGGACTTTCGGCAGAACGGCAATGGCCCGCGCAGCGAGCAGTGTCGTTTGCCTTGGGTGGCGCCGCGGCGACGGCCGGCTTTTTCTCATCGCCCGCGATCATCCGCATGTTCGCATCCACACCCTTCCTCGACATTGGGCAGGCGGCAGGAGCGATGCAAGCCGCGGCGCCAGCGATTCGGCCGTTCGGCGGGGCGCTCGTTCGTCTGAGCACCGAGGGGGGGATCCTCGTCCCACTCGGTGCGCTCGGTCTCGGGCTCGGTCTCGTCAAGCGAGAGCTTCGCGGTGCCGTGGTGCCGCTCATCGCGATGACAGCGCTTTACGGGGCGTCGGTATTCGGCGAAGGGCGCCTCTTTCTTGCAGAGGACCTAGCGCCTCTCCACGGGGTCGCGACGGCGTCTCTCGCCACGGGTGCGGCTCTCGTCGTGCAAGCGCTCGCAACTGCCCTGCTCGCGTGGCAGCTCCCCATGGCCAAAGGGGCGGCGATCTTGCTGGTGATGACGGACCTGACGCTTGCCGTCGCTACCGCCGAAGAAGCGTTCTTTGCGTACGATCGCAGCGCTTGGCGCGGCGCGGACGTCTTCACTGACGAAGCGCTGGAAGACCTTCCTCCCCGATCCGCTCTGCTCGTCCGCACACGCGCCTGCGCGTGGCGACTATGGGCCGCTCAGTTGGCGCACGGATCGCGCCCCGACGTTCTCATCGTTCCGGTGGCGGCCACTTTCCATCCGCGCCTTGCGTTACGACTTTTGCGCGCCGAGCCCGCGCTCCACAAAGTATTGCAAGACATCTCCCTCGATGGGCGTCCCGGCGAAGAAGCACTCACCCTTCTCGCCAGCGCGCGGCCGGTCCTGGTGGAGCTCGACCCGGCCTGGGATCGTCGGGTCTTCTCCCATTTCGTCCCCGACCATCTTTGGCTTCGCTTCGCTCCCGAGCCGCGCGGACCGTCCGATCGCAAAGCAGCTTTTTCCGACCTCCACGCGCGCGCCGACCGGGTGCTCGCCGCCAGTCTCTATGCTTCTCGATCGCCGCGTTTCGGTGACCTGAAATCCAGATGTCGTGACGGCCGCGAAGTGAACCTGCGATTGTGCCGGACTCGGCTCGGTCAGCACCGGTTGCTACGGCACCGATTGCGAATGCCCCGACATTCCTGATTGGCCGTCCGTGAAGCCCGCCATGCGAGCGAAGCTCCACCAAGCCGATCCCCCGACGCCGACGCCTCGCCGGAAGGGACGCTCGAGGTGAAGGGGAGTAGCGTCGTGGTTCACTACGTGGAGAGCGGCGCCACACCGCTCGTGACGAAGATGCGCGTGAGCGCGCCGCGTGCGTGAGGCTGCGAGACGGGCGGCGGGCTCTTGTTCCAAAAGGTCATTTGACCCGAGACGGTTCCGCTCGCGGCGGCGGCGGTCGCCGGGAGCTGCCAGCGTGGCTCGTGTCACTGCGGTGAGCTGCGGCGCGCCGGCGCAATGTGGCGCCCGCCACCCCGAGACCGCAATAAGTAAGCGCTGCACGAGGAGGCGGCCTTCCGCGTGGCGGTGAGGGAGTGCAGACTGCGGCGCATGAGGGAGCAGACGCGGGCGAAGTGGGTGGAGCGGATCCGGGAATGGCGAGCGAGTGGGCTTTCGGCGGAGGCCTTCACGTCAGGGAAGGACTACGAAGCGTCGGCGCTTCGATGGGCGGTCTCGCAGCTCGCCGCGGATCATGCGAAGGTGCCGGGGATCGCGCCGGCACCGCAAAAGGCATTGCGAAGGCGGCGCGCGTCCGAGAGCTCGGTCCGGTCGCTGCGTCGCGCACCGCGGTTCGTGCAAGTCGGAGTGCGGCCAGTCGAAGCAGTCGGCGCGGAGATGGTCGTGGAGGTGGGCGGTGCGCGTATCCGCGTGACGCGTGGCGTAGACGTGGCGCTGCTCGGCGAGGTGGTGAGGACGCTGCAAGGAGGTGGTCGATGATCCCGGCCGGTGTTCAGGTCTTCGTCGCGCTCGATCCGGTCGACATGCGCTTCGGGTTTGAGCGTCTCAGCGGGATGGTTCGCGAGCGCATGGGCTACGAGCCGCGCAGTGGCGCGCTGTTCGTGTTCGTCGGCCGGCGAGGCCAGCTCGCGAAAATCTTGTTTGCCGATGCGACCGGCCTTTGCGTCTTCGCGAAGCGTCTGGACAGCGGAGTGTTCTCGCTGCCTCCGGCGACGGCGGCGGGCACCTCGCACGTCGAGATTGACGAGAGGACGCTCGATGCGCTGCTCGATGGGCTCGCGCTCGCGCCGTCTTCGGCGTCAGGGGCGCCGCGACGGTCACGCCGTCCTCGTATTCATTGACAACGCGCGCAAAAAACATCACATCAGTTCTGGACAACGATCTCGCTTATGGATAGAAAGCGCTCGTGGTTGCCGATGCACCGAACGCACAAGCTTCCTATGACGATGCGCGCGTTGTCGTGCTCGCCGCCGAAGTCGCGTCGCTGCGCGACGACAACACGGCGCTCCGCGGCGAGCTCGCGCGTACCCAGAGCGCGCTCGCCAATCTTCGCATTCGCTACCATCAGCTGCTCGAGGAGCTGCACCTCAGCAAGCGTCGGCTGGTCGTCGCGAAGGCCGAGCGGCTCGACGATGTAGCCGATGCGCAGCTCGCGTTCGACAAGCTTTTGGCCGAGACGCAGGCCATCGAGAAGGTTCTGGTCGCGACCGATAGCGCCAAAGGGGACACCGACGAGAAGAACGACACGCAGGCGAAACCGAAGAGCGAGCGGCGACCTCGGACGGGCCCGCCCCCGACGGGACGGCGCAAGCTCGAAGAGAGCGGCCTGCCCGAGGTGCGCGTCGAGCTCGCGGATCCCGAGCTTGAGGGCAAGGCCGAGCGCATTGGCACAGAGGAGTCCTCTCGCGTTGCCTACGAGCGCGGGGGCTACCGGCGTCTCGTCCTCGCCCGCATCGTGTACAAAGAGAGCGTTCCGAACGAAGCAGCCCCTACCGACAGGGGGACCGCGGCTCGGCCCAATCCACCCACCTTCCGCATCGTGACCGTACCGATGCCCAAGGAGATCATGATGCGGGGCATGCTCGCCCCGTCGATGATCGCGCGTCTTTTGACGATGAAGTACGTTCTCGGCGTCCCGTTCCATCGCTATGAGCAGCACTGCGCCCGCGAGGGGTTCTCGCTCGACCGGGGTACGATGTGCCGGTATGCCGAGCACGTCGGCGCCACCCTCGGTTGTATCGTCGAGGCCGCGCGCAAAGAGGCGATCGCGACGGCGTTCTGCTTGTCGACAGACGCGACGGGCGTGGCGATCCAGCCGACGCGTCTCGAGGACGGCAAAAGGCAACCGTGCCGCAAGGGACATTTCTTCGTCACGCTTGCGGACAAGGACCACGTGTTCCTCGACTTCCAGCCGAAGCACACGAGCCTGACGGTTTGGAACATGTTCAAGGGCTTTTCCGGATACATACAAGCCGACGCCCACGTCATCTACGACGCGCTCTTCAAGGGCGCTCCCCCCGAAGGTGCCGAGGAAAAACCGGGCGAACGAGGGCCGCCTCCTACCGAGGTCGGGTGCTTCTCGCATTATCTGGAGCGACGCGTTATCAGGAGACGAGCAGGCCCGGTGCGGGTGAGAGCGCTGGGCCAGCCTCCGCAACTCAGGATAACGAGGTGGCCTACAGCGAGGAGAGGAAGTCCAAGAGGCCGGGCTTCGGTCGCCATCGGGTGCGGGGCGCCGTGCTCGATGTGAGGCCCGCGCGCTTCCAGAATGCGGCGAGCGCGTCGCGCTTCATCGCCGTGTTCGACGTGATGTAGCGGTTGGTCGTGGCAACGCTGGCGTGACCGAGGTAGTCGCGGATGACGGTGGGATCCACGCCGGCCTGGAGCAGCGCGACCGCGCAGCTGTGGCGGAGCACGTGGGGCGTCACGCGGCGCCGCCGCAGCTCTGGGACCCGGACGGCGGCCGACTTCGTGTGACGGTCGAGGACGTAGGCCGCGCCATCGCGGGAGAGGACGCTTCCGCGCGCGTTCCGGAAGAGGACACCCTCGTGCAGGCCGGCTTGTCGCACCAAGGCACGTACCGCCGCCACGGTCTCTGGCCACAGCGGACAGATGCGGTCCTTGTTGCCTTTGCCTCGCACCCGAACCTGTCGCCGTCCGCCGACGCGGAGGTCTTCAACGGTGAGTGCAAGAATTTCAGCGATGCGCGCGCCCGTGTTGAAGAGCAGCAAGAGGAGCGCGTAGTCACGAACGCCCGTGGGCGTACGTCGGTCGGGCTCCGCCAGGATCGCGCGCACATGCTCGGCCTCGAGGTAGGCGATCACGCGACCGCGAGTGCGCTTCGCACGAACGGCCAGAATGCGCTCGTATTGGCCGGCGCGCGTGACGTCGCTTCGGAGGAGATGCTCGACGAACCCATGGATGGCGGCGAGCCTGCAGTTGCGCGTGGCGGGCGTGTTGCTGCGCGAAGACTCGAGGTGGTCGAGGAACGCGAGAACAGCTTCCACGCGGATGTCGTCGAGCTCGAGGCGTGCGATGTGGCGCCGCGCACGCTGGGCGAGAAAGAGAAGGAAGAGTCGGAGGGCGTGACCGTAGGCGCGGACGGTATGCGTGCTCGCGCCTCGAGCGCGTTGCAAGTGATCCCTGAAGTACGACTCGACGTAGTGGAGGACGCCGTTCTTCTCGCTTCTCACGGTCGCGCCTTCCGAGCCAGCCGGCGACGCAGCCGTCGCGATGCGATGTCGAGCAGCCACGGCGTCGCGTGCAGGTATTTCTCCGTGCCGAGTATGTTGTCGTGGCCCATGTACGCGGATAGCCACGGCAACCGCGAATGCAGGTCAATGCCCGCGCGGTACCAGCGCTCGAGCCGATGGACGGCGAACGCATGCCGGAAGTCGTAAGGGCGTGCGCCCAGGCGCCCCTTGGGCGGCTTCAGCCCTACGGCGCGGAGAAGTCGGCGGACGGTTTCAGACGCCGTCTTCGTCCGAAGGTGCACGCCATCCTGGCCGACGAAGAATCGGTCGTCGGGCTGCGCGCGCGCGTAGGCGCGCCGCGCCCGCAAGTAGCGCAGGAGCTCCGCAGTGAGCGACGCATGGAACGGAACCCAGCGTGAGCGCCCCTTGCTCGTGTCGATGAAGAGAATCCGACGGGCGAGGTCCACGTCTCGGATGCGAAGGCGACACGCTTCCCCGAACCGAAGCCCCGTGCAGTAGAGGACGAGTAAAAGGGCGCGGTAGGTCTTCGCGCGGAACGCGGGTCCGCCCAGCGAGGCGGTATCGCGGAGCACGCGGAGAACCTCCGCCTTGGAGAGGATGCGCGGGATGAACTTGCTCTGGAGGCACACCGGTGCCCACGCACGCGGAGGCACAAACGCGTGCGGGTCGCGGCGGCGGCGGCGGTATAGGCAGAACTGCCGTATCACGATGAACTCTAGCGCCGCGGTGATCGGCTTACGCTCATCGCCCTCGGGCCGACGGGTCATCCACGCGCGTACGAGATCCGGGAACTCCCGCCTGCCGCGCTCCCTTGCAGTCGCGAAGCGGTCGAAGGACCTCAGCATGAACTCGCAGCGAACGTACCCGTGGCCCTGCGCATGCTTGAACTGGAGGAACGCGACGATGTCCTTGTTGAAGCGGCTCACGAAGGCCCTTGTCACCGCGGCACCGGAAGCGCGACCGACCGGAGTCGGTGAACGGCGCTGCGAGCATACACGGACGTCGATTCGGGCCGGCGATGGCCAAGGATGTCGCCCACGATCTTGGGTCGCTGCCCCTGCTCGATCTGCCGCGTCGCGTGTGAGTGGCGGAAGAGGTGCGTCCCCAGGTAGGCGCAGCGCACGCCGGCTCGGCGGGCGTAGATCTCGAGGCGATGGCGAATGACTGCCGAGCCGGTGAGCCGCTCGTGCGGGATGTGATCCGACACGAAGACGGTGCGCGCTGCGGCGTGCTCGGGGCGACCACGACGGAGGTACTCGGCGAGCGCGCGGGCGACGGGATCCAAGAGAGGGAGGACCGTCACCACGCCGGTCTTCGGGCGCCGTAGGTGGATCTGCCGCGCCCGCCAGTCGATCTCGTCAAGCCGGAGGTGAGTCACCTCGCTCGCGCCCATGCCGTACGCAGCCATGAGCAGGAAGAGAGCCTTGTCGCGCAGTCCGAGCGGCGCCGCAGGATCGATCGCCCGAACGATCCGCCGCACGTCGTTCCATGGCACCGCGCGAGGCGGCCGATCGATCGCACGAACCCTGGGCGCGACGACCAGAGCACTGAGGTCCGTCCTCGCAAGGCCAGCCACGTGGAGATACCGGAGAAAGGCGCGTAACGCGCTACAGAGCCCCGCGACCGTCTTCGCCTTGTAGCGTCCCGCCATCGAGCCAACGAACGCATCAACATCGACGACGCGGATCCCTCGGACACGCCGGCCGCGTCGGCTCACGAACGCCATGAAGGTCGTCGCACACTGGCCCTCGCGGTGTAGAGTCTTTGTCACGACGCCTCGATAGCGCTGGCGATGCTCGAGGAATCGCATCACGAGCGGCACGTACGCCCGCGCCGGCCGCGGCGTCGACCACTGCGGCACCGCTCGCCCTAGCGCAGTCAGCGCGCAGGACAGCGCCCGAGCTGCGATGCACGCGGGCCTCGCTGGATCGCCACGCGCACGACGACGTCGAGAATACTCACGCGCAGCGCGACGTACCCTGTCTTGCGTGAGCTGCGCGATAGGATCCCGTCTCCGGCGCTGGCAGTGCTCGACGAACCGGCGCGCCGCCTGCAGGTAGAAGGCCACCGTGCCGCGGCTGCGCCCACTCGCGCGCCAGAGCGAGACAACCCGGTCCCAGTCGATCGTCGACGACATGAGCAGGTTGAACGCACCAGAACGCATTTGGATCTGACAGCATTATCTGGAGTCGCGCTCCCGCATCTCAGCATGCCGCCCGAGCATTCCCCACGTCCCTCGTGGGCGCGCCGGATAACGCGTCGCTCCAGATAATGCGCCCAGCAGCCCACTTCGGTCGCGGTCCCCCCGGCTTCGCCGAAGAGGCGGTCGTAGAGGTTGGCGGCGTCGGCTTGGATGTACCCGTTGTAGTTGCGCAAAAACTCGCGCGGGCCGTCCGCCTTGCGCCGTTCGGTGTAGCGGAAGACGACGTAATCGTCATCGGCGACGTAGACCCAGACGTGTCCCTTGTGGGTTTTGCCGTCTCGAGAATGGGGATGCCGGTATCGTCGGTATGGATGCGGTGCGCTGCGAGCGCCGCTATGGCCATTGCGTCGGCGATCGGTCGAAGCAAATCGGCGACTTGTTCGACCCAATCGCCGAGGGTCGACCGCGCGATTGGGACTTTCTCGCGCGTGAACCGCTCCGTCACGCGGTAGAGCGGCTGGTGGTCGTCGTATTTGCTGATGGCGACGTGCGCGAGAAGTCCAGGACCCGCCATTCCCCGTTCGACAGGAGCGTCGGGGACCGACGCTATCACGACGCCACCCTTCTCGCACGCGCAAGCGTATTTGATCCTCGCTGTTTGCATGCGCACGAGCGATGCCGGTCGGTAATCGAGCTGCTCGGACATCTCTTCGCCGATGACGCGCATCGCGTTGCCGCAGCATGAGCAGGTGCGGAGCGGTTCCGGCGGGTGCAGCTCGATGCGTTCGACCGGCAGGTGCTCCGGCAGCTTCGAGCGGCCGTGCGGTTTGCTCGGCTTCCTCGGCTCGTTGAGACGCGCTCGGTTCTCGGCGTCGGCGATCTGCTCGGCCAAGTCGGGCGGCACGACCAGGTTCGCGATCTCAGCAAAGGCGAGTTGTACTTGGGCAGCGTCGACGCGCTCGCTCTTGTTCTGCGCACGAAGGTGCCGGCGAACACGCTCGAGCTCCAGCATCACGAGCTCGTAGAGCTTACGGTACTCGTCGCGCTCGCGCGCGAGCCGATCTCGGTCCTGCTTGAGGCGAGCTAGCTCCTTCTCGAGCTGATGAACGCGTTCGTTGAGACTCACGACGAAGCGCTTTTTATCGCGCTCGATCCCAACAAACAAGCAGATTACGCAGGCGACGGGCTCGGTTCGATCCCCTGGACTGGGGGCTTCGGCCGCGTCACGCGCGACCGGCCCAGCCAAATGCCCTCGAGGATCTTCGCAAACTCCTGCGCGTCGATGGCGACGCTCGTCTCACCGGGTCGCAACGCGCACGGCATGCGGAACAGGCCTTTCTCGAGCCGCTTGTAGAGAATGCAGAACCCGGTTCGGTCCCACCACAACGCCTTGAGTCGGTTGCCTCGTTTGTTCACGAACAGAAAGAGCGAACCGTTCTGAGGGTCGTGCCCCATCTGCTCGCGAGCGGCAGCCGCGAGCCCATCGACCGAGCGCCGAAGATCGATCGGTGCCGTAGCCGCAAAAATCCGCATCCGGTTCGGGCTGAACATCACTCTGCCCCCAGGATGCGGACGACCCGCAGGAGCGCCGTCGCGTCGATGCCGGCCGGCACCCGTACGCGCAGGTTGCTCGACAGAACGATCTCGATGATGACGGGCGCCTCCGACCGTCTCGCCTTGCCAACAACGACGGGCACGAACGAAAGACGCTTCGTTCGGCGCTTGCGTCGGGCCACTCGCCGCTTTGCTTGCGCGGCTGGCGCCTCCGTTGCTCGACGCAGCCGCCATCCCCACCAGGAAAGTGAGCGCGGCGACAAATCCTCCTTGGCCGCGAACTCTTTACCGGTCAATCCGCTGGCCTTCCACCGCTCGACCCGTTCGCGCCATACCTCCGCGCCCGCGTGCTTGCGCACCACGCGCTTCTCTTCCGTCATCGCGACCTCCGCCGCGGACCCTACGCGACCGCAAGCGCTCGCTCGAGGGTGCGGTTCACCGGTCGCTTACTTCACTTCGCCGTCTTGCTCTCGGTTCATGACGAGAGTCTCGGCGCTTCCGATCGTCAGGTCACGACGGGGCGCGGCGAGGAGCTACGATCGGCGCGCCACGCGTTTCGGCTTCCAGTCCGGCTCGCGAAACGTGTGTACATTGCGCAGCGGCAACGTGCCTCAATGTTGGGGGAGTGCGATCACTCGATGCAAGGATCCGCATCGCCGCGCAGACGCGGTGGCGGTGAGCTTCGCAACGGAACGACCGCGATCCACGAGACCGACATCACTCTCATGAAGCAGGATGAATCGGACCGTTCAGAATGCTGGTAGGCTGAGCGCGGAAGTCTTGGTCTTGGCCCGCCTAGAGGTTTGTCCGCTCTCTTCCTAGCCAGCCCATCCGGTTTTGAAAGGCTAGATCGCATTGCTAGCCGGTCGTCGGGGCCGATGTAATCTCCACACTGTCGCACCAACTCCGCTTTTCGTACTCTTTGCCTCTCAATTGCTCCGCTTCCTTCACTAAGTCCAGGAGGCAGGCATTCGCCTTTGCTGGCTCGTGCTGATGCGTCTTAGCGATCGCTGCAGATAACCAACAACCGACCTCAATTCCATCGTTGCAGCGAATGCGTATCCAGAAGTCATCGAATGTGTTCACCCAGTGCCTGAAATGGTGCCCATCCTCGGGCTGCACCAGATAGGTCGCACGGCGTCGGACGGCTCCGTATTCTGGATGCAGTTCGTAGTCGACCCAGCTGACGTGCTCAAGGCCCGTGCCCTCAAGCCAGATCCGGATCCGCCACGCTACATCACGTGCCTTCGAGCAACTTCTTCGGCGTTGCGCCGGAGCGATCCTCGGCGAAGACGTAAGCAACGTCGAGGCCGCCGTGTCGTCGCGCGCGCCGAAGGTCCAGACGAAGCCGTTCTTCGTTTTGCCGGTCTTGCCGCGCACGATGCGGAGGCGCGTTTCGTCGGCCGCAACGACGGGGCGCACGCGAACAACGTCGAGGAGCCGCGACCAAACCGGCTCTAAGATCGCCGACGCGCGGTGAAGCAGCTCATTCATCGTCGAGCGCGCCACCGGGATGCCCTGTCGCTGGAAGGCCTTTTCCAGTCGGTAGACCGGAGTGTGATCGGCGCACTTCGCTTCGGCGAGGTGTGCCAGGAACGACGCGCCGTATTGCCCCGTTTCGACGACCTTCGGCGCCCCCGGCGCAGTGACGACGAAGCCGTTGCAACGGCCGCGCAGCACCTCCTGCAAGTGTTCGACGCGAACAAAGCGCGCCGGCACAAACTCCCACACGCAGCTCTTCTCCCCTCGCCCAACGGGTCGAGCTTCGTGTTGCCGCACACCTTGCTAGCGACGCTCGTCGTCGGGAACTTTGTGGTCGATCCTAACAGTTGGAGTTTGGGCTCTCGCCGCCGCGTGGTCGCGCCGCGTCTTCTGCCGTTGTTCCGGCGTCGCCGGTTCGCCGTCTTGATGCGCGGCATCTTCGACCGTTCGCTGCGCGAACCAAGCACCGCCTTCTTCAGTTGCGCGTTCTCATGCTCCAGCTTGGCGAGCCGATTGGCGAGGTCGGCGACGATCTCTTGCAGCACGCAGTCGTGGTCCACCTTCGGTACGACCATCGACCAGGTTTGATCATACTTGGAGATCCGTGTCGATCCCCTTGTTGCTCGTGGGATTCCAGCGAGCTAGGCGGCGGGCGTTGAGGTCGATTCCGTCGAGCAGCATCGCGAGTTGCGCGGCCTCCATGTCGACGTGCCGCGTGCGCTCGTTGACAGCGGGGAGTTGGAAGCGTCCGCGTTCGAGCCGCTTCAGGTACAGCACGAAGCCGTTGCGGTCCCAGAAGAGGATCTTCACCTTGTCCTTCGCTTTGCCGACGAAGACGAAAAGGTGTCCCTCGTACGGATCCTTCTTGAGCGTGCCCTCGACCAGCGTGCGCAGCCCGTCGATGCCCTTGCGCATATCGACGAGCGCCGTGGCAAAGTGGATCCGGACGCTCGGCGGCAGGCCGAGCATCAGTTGTGCTCCAGCAGCGCAACGACGCGTGCGAATGCGCTCTCATCAAAGTCGCGCCCAACTTTGATCATGTGACCGCTCCGCAGCAGCACCGTCACCGGTTCGCCGCGTCTCGCCTCGGTGCGCGCCTCCGTTACGCGAACCTGAACCAACGCCGGCCCGGGGCTCGCGGCCCTGCCGAAGCTGAGCTGCTTCTTCCACCACCACAGCCGCTGCGGCACCAGCCCGCTGCTCCGCGCGAACTTCTCAATCCCGACCCCGCTCCGCTTCCATGCCTCGAGGACGCCACGCGCCTCGACCTCCGTCCATTGACCGTGCGCCATCTGTCTCGCTCCCGCGAGCACCATCGCGGGAGCGGGCTATGCCGTCACGACGCCATTGGCCGTTCATTGGCCGTACGGTTACGGGAGAAGCTGTCCATGGCCGCCTTGAAGGCGGACCACGGTCCGCCAGCCCTCGTCAACATCCTGCGCGCCCTACGACTGGCCGGTTTTCAGGCGCCCACAACTGGCCGGTTTTAGCCGCTCACTGAGGGGACGCGGCAAAATTGCTACCTGCGGAATTACGAGCCACTCGGGATCGAAGGCGCTCCGTTCCGTCGTTCCGTAGGCCGCTGAGCAGGTTCTCGAAGCTCACGGAGCAGTGTAGAGCTTCAGCGCGTCGGACTTTTCAAGTAACCACCAGGCGATGCTGCCCGCTGCCGCGAAGACTGCTGGCACTTGCCACCAGCTTTTGCCGACCAAATGGTCGGTTGGCGGCGCCGGCGCCTTGTCGACGGTTAGCGCCAGCGCCTCGCACTTGTCGCGCAGCGTGATGGCGGTGCGCACGATGCGAACGGCGAGCGCTGCCGCGGAGCCGAGTGCGCCCCAACCGAGGAAGCTGAGGATGACATTCGTGCGGGTCCGCTCGGCCGCCAACTCGTGAAGCCACCTCGCCGCTACCGCGCCGACGATGATCACCAGCAAGAAGCACCACGTCTCCAGAAAGGTAACGTACGATCGCACGCCCCACGCTGGCTTGGTCGGATTGGGTTCGGGCAGGTGTGTATCGCGCATGGCGAAAAAGCCGGCGCTAAGTTGGGTGGCGATCAGCAGCGCGAGCGGCAGCACAGTCGCGTGATTGACCCAGAAGGCAGCTCGATTGATGCAGAAGCTGCTCCAGTCGAAGCCGACTTTGGCCTCGTCCAGGCTTTCCACCATGATGACGGTGACGGCCACCAGCAAGGTCACGCCGCCGGTTGCCATGAAGGCCGGTCGAATCGCTGTAAAGCGTCGGCAGCGCGGGATACCCACGTTGCGCGCGTGGCGACCATACCCGTAGAGCGCAGCCAAACCCAGGACACAAGTCTCGGCAAGGTGCCGGACGTTCTCGCGTGATTCCTCTTCCGGCTTCGGCCCTTGAAGCTCCCGCAATTTTCCGTGAAGTCGGCGCAGCTCGACTCCTTCTTCCGCTATCACTCGACGGGCTAGCGGTTCGATGACGATTCGGTCCTGATAATGGGAACGGCGGCTGCAAGCAGTTCGGATCTCTTCCTTCGTTTCCCCGATGTGCTTTTGCCGAGCAAGGCACTGACGCTCGCAGCTGGAGCAGTTGCAGGGGGCAGCCCGGTCTTGCTCGGCACAATCGGCCTGCTGCACCGCGCCCCCGAGCGCGCAGATGTCCGCCAGCGGGGGGTCGGCCGCCAAGAAGTTAGTCGGGCACGTCGAACAGCACCTCGCCGTCTCCGAATCGCCGATATTGCCCGCCGACCAACTGAGTACAATCGCGAGCGCGGCTGCGCCCCAAGCCAACCAATAGAGCGACGAAGGAAGAATCAAACAGCGACCAATGCTCGCTCCAATCTTGCTCACGGCGCCTCCTCGTGGGGATGCCCCCTCCCGCTGTTGAACATCGTGTAGCAGCGGCGGCTGGATGTACGCTAAACTTTCGATTCAGACTCCAGTGATGTGGCGGTTGGACGAAGAGCGGCGACGAGAGTGGCGGTCGTCGCACGCGTGGTGTTCCTCGTGTGAACCGGCCGGGATGGTCGGCGAATGCGACGCAGATCACCGCAAGCGCCGAGCACACCTAACCGGCGTCGGCGCATGCGCCCCAAACCCCCAACGAGAAGGTGTCGACAACTCCGACTGCGGGGCAGGCAGGACTGTAGACCACGTCGATCAAGTGGTTTTCGTTTAGCTGGCCGTGGGTGCCCATCGCTGGAGCGGTTGGACGCTCGCGAAGTCGAAGTCATTCACTCGACCCGACGAGCCGATCGGGTCCGCGGCCGTTTGGCCTCACCCGGCAATCCAGACGCGAATGGCCAAAGGCAGCGAGTCATCGTCACTCGTCGGGGACCCATGTTCTTCGCAACGGCGGCCGGTTGGCTAAGCGGATCGAGCTCCTTCGCGTACGACGACGCCCACTCGAACCACGCGCAAAATCCTTCGTCTCTTTCTGATGCCGACACCGCGCCGTCCAGTGCCGTGAGAAAGCCGCGCACCTCCCCTGCTACCGACCAGTCTCTCGCCATTTGTCGAAGGTCCTTCGCCAAGAGCTCACGGTGCTTGGTCCGTAGCTCTTCCCGTCTGCGACGCGCCTGCTCCTGCTCGTATTCCATTCTGCGCCGTGCCTCCTCCTGTCGCCGTCGTTCCGCTTCTTCGCGACCGCGCCTCAAATCTTGCGCTGCGGATTCGATCGCTAACACTACGCGTCCGAGGTGATGGTCGAGTCGCTGAACTTCGCCGTCCGACCAAGATCGACACCCAATCCCGTCGGCCGAAAATACAACCGTCCATTTTCGGTGTTGGTGGGGCGCGTCGCGCATCCCAGCGAGAACTCGCAGGTCCGCGAGGTCCGTCGGCGCAGACTCAGACGTTCGCGCGTCGGTCGCCGTCCGGGGCCCGGAGACGTCTGCAGCTGCTGGCGGCTGGCACTGGCAGCGCACCACGCGTTGCGCGGCGCCGCCGAACGGCTAGCGGATCGTATCTGCGGCCCCCGCAGGCTTGCTCACCTCATCGAATACCAGCGCGGGGCTGCGCCGCGGCGGTGCAGCTGTCTTGCGCCGACCGACCCAGACGACTGGCTTGCCTGCCTGCGTGCGAGCCATCTGCCAGCTGCGTGTCACTCGCATGCCCGTCGTGGGCACCTCGGCGTCTGAGATCAAGAGCGGCTTGCCTGATTCGAGGATCTCGCCGAGCGCTCCGCGTGTGGTCACGCTCGCGCTTTGCGCTGCGGTGGCGAGGCGTCCGCGCTGCAGGTAAAGCGCACCGTCGTCAGTGCGCACGGGGACCAGTGGGACTTGGTGGTCGAGTACGGTTGTACTTAGTCTGTACAGCCACGCTCCGTCCGTGGGGACCGGCGGCTCCGGGCGCGCAACGCGTGCCAGCGCGGCGCGATCTACCCGGCGACCGGCGGCACTCTCGATCTTGAGCTCAACCCCCCAACATAAATTCGCTGTTTCGTCGCGAAGAAACAGCACCTCCTCGAGCGGTCGGGATTCGACGATCGCAGGTAGCACCGGGGCCATGAACAGCCATGGGCTCTTGCGGTCTGCCAGCTTCGGGGCGTCGGCGGACGCGTCTCCCGTGAGCTCGAAATAGCGCCAGGCGCGCTCTGGTCCATCGAGCTCGGCGCAGGAACGGATTTGCCGGCGCTGTCCGAACGTGTCGCGCACGCTGACTTGTTCGACTCGCGCGAGCACGCCCGGCGGAAGCCGCATCGGTACCTGGAACCAGTCGTCGCCGAAGCTCATGGCGTACGCGCCGATCGCAGCGCGCGCGAGATCGGTCGATCCTACGTGCAGGTCGCCGTACCAGACCTCGCTGTCTTCGACCTGCCAGAAGCGTGATGCGGCCTGGCCGGCGAACCGCGCGGGGATCGCCGCCACGCAGACCGTGCGCTCGCGGCGCGCTTCGCGGGCGCCAAGCTCAGGTAGGTCGGCGCGCAGGTCGAAGGCATACCAGTCGAGATGGCCGCCGCTGTACTCCGGTGCGTCGAGCAGGACTTCAGGCTCGCCCGTTAGGCGCGCTGAGACGCGGAACCGGTACTCCATGCGCTGGGCATCCCAGGTCGCTGCTTTTTTGTCCGGGAGGCTGAACAGCTCGGCGTACCACTTGCGCCACGCGTTCAGCACGCTTGCTCCTGGCGCATGCTCAAGCGCAGAAACGTTCGGCGATTCGCCGGCTTCGAGCTTAGCGATCAACGCCGCAGCGTCGAACGAGCGACGCGCGAGCAGCTCGAGCTGCTGCCGGCCATGCGGATCGAGTCCGTCGTCTGCGGATAGCTTGAGTGGCCACGCGGCGCGGAGCTCCGCCCGCGCCTTGATGGATGCAGCCTCGAGCGATCGGAAGAGTTGCATGCCCGCTTCCGCCGATAGCCGCTGCGCGGCCGGACCGTGGCGCACGTCTTCGCATTCGACGGCAGTTTCGAGCGGGACGTCCAGCGCGTCGCGCTCGAGGATCGGTGATGACTCGTTCGGCGCGCCGCCCTGGAAGCAGGTGATCGGGGTGTAAGCGACCTTGGCCTCGATCAGAACGGGCGTTGCAGCATCGTCGCCCGTGAGCTCGCCAACTTGCCATTGCTTGCCCAGCAGCCACAGCGGATCCGCGAGCCGCGCTTCAGTCGCCTCCGTCAGCTGCGCGTCGATGGCTGAGCCTTCGAGCCGTTGCCAGGTCATTTCGCAGCTCCCGCGTGGATGGTGTTCGGTAGGTAGGTCGCGGGCAGGTATTGGCCGAGATTGAGCAGGCTCTCCGGTCCGACCATGCGCAATCGCGCGAGGGCGAGCGCTTCGGCGATGTTGTCGCGTACGCCGCCGAAGTCGAAGCCGAGGTCGTCGCGCGCGACGCACAGCAGCACGGCCTGCGGCGCGCGCGTGGACGAGGCGTCGTAGTGCACGGCCAAGCCGGCGGCCGGCGTGCTGCGCGGAATGGCTTCGTTCCAGCCGCCGACGACGAGTCCGGCGAGTTTGTCAGTCGCGAAGCTGGGCCTGGCGCCTGTCATCAGGATGCACAGGCGCCCGCGCTCGTCCGCGCTCGGTCGCGCGATCGCCGCCCAGCGTTCGTGCGGGTGGTCAGGCAGTTGTGCGAGCCGGAAGTCGAACAGGCTGCTGTCGGCGGCAGCTTCGCACAGGTCGATCGCCACGCGTAGCCGGTGCGCGCCTGGATCGACGCGTCCAGCTTGGTTGAGCCAGCCGCAAACGGCTGTCGCGCCGGCGCTGCGGTCGCGCGCGATGCTCGCGTCGAGCGTCGCGCCGTCCGTTGGCAGGACGCGCGGAGCGAGCGGCAGAGCGTGGCCGACGAGCAGCGCCAGCCGTTCGGAGCGCGGCGCGTGTGCGGCCACGCGCTCGTCGTGGGCCAAAAGGCGCGCGTCGATGCCTGCGAGTACGAGCGCGACGTGTGTCGCGAGGGCTTGCGAGGCGGGCACTGTCAGCGCGCCGGGCAGCTGGTAGCCGACGAGCGGCAGCAGCGCCGCGCGCTGTTCGCGTGCAGAGGCAGCCGCTGCCAGCCGGTGGTGCGCGGCTACGAGCGCTTTGCGCAAGGCGCTTTCGCGCGCTGGCACGTCGGCGGGATCGATGCCGTCGGCAAGCTCGGTCGCGTTGGGCTCGACCAGATCACGGGCGTCGAGGTCACGGCCCTCGGCGATCAAACGGCACAGCGCGCGGGCCGCGAGCGTGACGGCGGCCAGGTCGGGTTGTGTCATGTCGCCCTCGACTACGATGGTTGCGCCCGCGAGCTCCGCCGGCCGCTGCGTCTCGGCCCACACGTCGAACGCGTCGCCGAGGCGGCCGAGTCCGGTCTCCTCACCGCGCGGTGCCAGGTAGAGCACGTCGAGCGCTGCCAAGCCCGTGTCTGCAAGCGTACGCGCCAAGCGCGGAGCGATGTCCGCACCGTTCGCGTTCACGAAGCGCAGCGTGAGTTTGATCGCGGCGGGGTCGCCGAGCACACCTTCCGCCCAGGCTTCGAGGCCAGGCGCGGCGAGCGCGCGGCCGCTGGTAGCGGCACCTGGCCAATGCCCGCGTGCGTCCGGGTCAACCAGCAGCACCAGACGATGATGCACCAGCAACGCGGGCCGCGGTGTGTCCGCGAACGTGAGCGCTGGCGGGCTGATCTCACCGGAGGATGCTGTCGTGAGCGCTGCAGTCGCGGTGGGTATGTTGCCGCGGGTGAGGGCGTGCACGCTCTGCGCACTGATGGCGTCCGCGACCGCGTCGAGATCGCGGACGAGCTCGGCGAGCACGCGCCTCGGGTTGCCGGCTGGCCGGTCGGGCTCGGCGAGCAGCGCATCGATCGCGTCGCGCGCGGCTCGCTCGGCGGCGTCGAGATCGTCGAGCCCGGAACGAGCGCGGGCGAGCAGCACACCGTCGACGATCGTGTTCGGCAGGGCCGCACTCGCAGTCGCAGTCGCAGCCAGCGCGATCTCGCGTAGCGGCTCGATCCAGGTATCGAGGCCTGCGTCATGCAGCCGGCGCTCGAGGCGTGCTCCGAGCAAGCGGCCCAACTCCTGGCCGCGTCGCACGCCGTCGAGCAGCCAGGCCGCGCGACGAATCCGTTCGGATGATAGGTTGACCGCGAGACCCGCGCTCTCGGTCGAGCCCCCGAGCGCCGACCAGCCGGCGCGTAGCACCGCGGCGGTGGTGGCTAGCGGCATGGACGGCGCGGCGATGTAGCCCTGGGAAATTTTGCTGTCGCGGCGGCGCACGTCAACCACGAAGCCGTATGCGCCGATCTGAATACCGCGGGCGTGTTGTGCGCGACGATTCTCTAGCCGCCAGGCTGCGACGGCGCTGTGCCAAGCGTCGAGTCGATAGCTGGCGGGGCCGAGCGTCTCGCGCAGCAGTCGCTCGAGTTCGCCGATCGGGTCGGTGCTCGCCTGCGGCTGTGCTTGCAGCGTGCGGATGCCCGCTTGCAGGAGGTCGTGCTCGGCGCCCGCGCTGGCCTTGTCCAACGCGGCACCGAGCAGCGCCTGCAGCATGGGCAGGCGCGGCTTGTCGCTGACGCTCCCGTTCGCAAGGGCGGCGAGCCACTCGCCGACGGCGGCTACGTCGGCCGCGCTGTGTGCGCCGGCAACCAGTGGCAGCGTCCACGCTGTCTCGCTGCCAGTTTCGCCGTGATAGGCAAAAAAGGCCTGCGGATCAGTGGCGTCGCCGACACGGAACGAGACATCGGAAGTTTGACTACTAACAAAGGGACTGACGGGGGCGACGCGAGCGTGGTGAGCGTTGACGAGTGTCAGCAGTTGGTCGTCGATGAAGTCAGCCAAGGTCTCGTAGGCCGTGCGCTGGTCGGTGGTGAACGGGATGCCGTCCATGCTCGAGGTGTGGTGGAAGTCGAAGGCGGCGCTTTCGAAGGCCGAGACCGAATCGCGCGCTTCGTCGTCTTCGAGCTGCTCGAAGCGTCGCCAGGCAGGGTTTTGTGCCTCGTCAGGGTAGCTGTTGCCGTGGGCATCGCGGAACTGACTGCACAGGAACCCGAGTAAGAACATGCGCGCGTCGTAGGCGTCGGCGTACTCATCGCGCTTGGGCTCGATGGTTCGCAGTGTTAGTCCGGTCGGGTGCGGCACGGAGCCGAGCACCTTGGAGACTGTGGCGGCGAGCTGGCCGTCGGTGAGTTCGCCCCCCGGCGCGTCGCTCGCGTTTGGATCGAGATGGGCGACGCCCGGCAACGACAGCTCCCAGTACTGGCGCAGGCCGCAGACCACGTTTTCCACGTGTGCCACGTTGCTCTTCGGCGTCTCGACGGCGGGGTGATGCGGGTCGATGCGGCAGATCGGCAGCACACCGTACGGCTGCGTGCCGACGAGCAACGTGGGCAGGCTGGCTCCACCGCGAACGAAGGCCGTGCTCCAGTCGCGCAGCCAGTCGCGCGCGTCGGCGTCGAGGATTCCGCCGAGCAGTTCGCGCAGGTAGCCGCCCAGCAACGCCGGCCACAGTCCACGATTCATGGCTTCGGCCTGGGCCAGCTGCGGGTTGCCCACCTGGCTGCACTTGTCGAGTGCATTGTCCTTGCCCAAGCCGAGCGCGACGCTCACAGCATCGCCGAATGGTAGGCGATACAGCGCGCCCTCGCTAGCAATTTCCGGCCGACCAACTGGCGCAGGGGCCTCCAGCTCTGCGACGCGTAGCTGCGCGAGGTTCGGATGAGCCGGGTGCATGGTCGCTGCAGCCGACTCGCCGCGGTTGGTCGGCATGCCCTGCGGAGCGAGTTCGAGCCCACGGCTGTAACGCTGGGCCTCGAGCAGCTCCTCGAGCGCGATCCGCGCGTCGCCCTCGCGAATCCCGAACACGATCAAGCGATCGAAGCCATCGACCGCGGCTGGAGTGGCGTTGAGATCGATGCGTAGCGCCATACCGACTGCGAGCGCCGCGTCGATGTCGTGCAGCCAGTTGAGCCCTTGTCCGGTGAGGAACTCTTCGGCGCCGCCCGCCGCGACGTCGACGAGCGCAGGTGCAAGCGGCAGCTCCTCGGGAATCGGCGCGCCGAACCACGTACCGGCGAGCTCGTTGTCGACGTAGCCGGCCACCGCGAAACGCTGGGGCAAGAGCCGTGCACGCGTCGGGACCGCGCTCTCCCGCAGCTCGAGCTTCGGGAACTTCGGAAACGGCACGAGCGGCTGCGCATCTGGGATCGGCTGCGTCGGGGCTGCTGCGATATTCAACGGCTTGCACGAGCGCGCGACCCAGGACGCGCGCCACGGCCCGAGCTGGTTGGCCAGCCAGGCGAACGCCTCATCTTTGGCCGCAGTGTCGGGCCCCGCGCGCCAGCTGCGCTCCCAAAACCCGCAGCCGAGTGCCTGTTCGGAGGCCGTCAGTTCGCGCGCGTGTGCGTCAGCGTGGATCGCATCCGGGTAGATGCGCACCGTCAACACCGCTGGCTCGCCCTGCGGAGAGAAGCGGGTCTCGATGCGCAGCGGCAGCAGCGCGAGCGGCAGATCCGGATCGAGGCTCGAGAACAGTGCCTTGTACTCGGCGATCGAGCTGCGCGGGTCGTGCGCTTGCGGATCGGGTCGTGCGGGCTTCGGTTGCAACTTGGTTTGGTCGGACATCGCGCTCCTCTCAGATCAGCCGCTGGGCGTGGACCAGCATGCGGAAGGGCCGTTGCCAGGTGGCACGGGCTTGGTGGGCGCTGCTCTGGCCCCAGGTCGTGCCACCGAGCTCAACGCCAGCCAGACGCACGGCGTCGGTTCGCGCATGCGTGAGGGCGTCGAGCTCAGCTTGGCTTGCGACGAGGTGGCCCCAGGACGCGGCGTCCCAGCTGCCCGGTTTCTGATCGAAGTGCGCTGGTCGCGCACGGTCGAGGCCGAAGCGTGGGCTGGCAGGTTGCTCCTCGACTCCTACGTAATAACCATGACCAGCGTGCTCGCCGCGCGCGGCACCGGGTGCGACGTCGAATCCGAACACCGCGGTCTGTGGATCCAGCATGGCGAGGAACGCGACCTCGATCACCGTGCCCGGCTCCGGGACGAGTGCACCGTCTTCACCACGGATCGCCTTCTGCATGAACCAGTGTGCGGTCGGGTAGCGGCGCACCAGATCGCCGCGCACTACGATCGCAGTCAGCTCCGCGGCCTGGGCCGCGACGTTCTCCGCCAGGCTTTGGCCCGGCTTCCACGCGCTCGCGATGTCCGCGATGTCCGTGCGCTCGGGGTCGACGTACTGCCAGAAGCGCCGAAAGAATGTCGCGCGCACGTTCACCGGGTAGTCGCGCCAAACCAGCTCGCGCGCGAGCTCGCAGTTGGCGCCGACCAAGAACGCAGCCACGAACGTCGCGTTGACTTCGACCAGGCGCACTCGATTCTTGCGAAGGCTGGACACGCCGGGCATGAACCACTCGCTGGCGAGCGCGATCAGGTCGGGACTCAGGGGATCGGAGAAGATCGGTGCAAGCGCGAGCGGCTTGGGCAGCGCCTCGACTGCCAGCCGCTCAGCCAGTTCGGGGATGCGTGCGACCAGGCCGGCGCGCACAGACGCAGCGATGCTCGCGGTGTCGAGTCGCGTGCGCACGCTCGTGGCGAGTTCGCTGACATCCGTCGCCGCTGCGACCAGCGAGCGCTGCGATCGCTTGCGTTGCGTCACGCCTGCAGCTGACAGCGCCGGGGCGAGCAGCTTGGTGAGCGCTGCAGCATCGACGCGGTAGCGCTCGCTGAGCGCGCGCGGAGCGTCGCGCAGCTGCACCGCCATCAGCGGCATAGTCACCTGCTCGTCGCGCGTCGGATCCTTCGTCCGCGCGGCGCTCGGCAGACCGTGGCGGGCGCCGCGCCGCTGCCCCGGCAGCTGCGGCACGACGACCTGTTCTTCGAGCGTCGGGTCATGCGTCTGCGCGCCGCTCGGCAGACCGTGCACCGCGAACCGCAGCGCGGGTGCCAGCGCGCTGGCGTTCGGGCCGGTCGCTGCGAGCGTCAGCGCGAGGTGTTCGGCGCCGAGGCGCGCGGCGCTGCGCCCGGTGCGTTTGGCGAAGTCGCGGGCGAGCGGTGTGCCGCGGCGTGTCAGGCGCAACGCCGCGTGCGAGACCAGGCCGTTCGGCACGTCGCTCTCGGCCAGCCGCGTGGCGATGCTCGACGAGCCACCTGAAAGCAGCGGATGCAGCCGGCTGGTCAGGCGCAGCACGTCGGCCGCTTCGATGCTGGCTGTGCGCGCCGCGAGTGAACGCGTGATCTCCACGGCGAGGCGGCCACGGTTGAGCAGGTCGAGGGTCGCCGGCAGATCGCCCGCTTGCTCCCACGCCCCCGCGACCAGTGCCTCCTGGTTGGCACGCACCACGGCTGCGCCCAGCCCAGCCGCGGCGCGCGTGACCGGATCGAGGTTCAGCTCGCGCAGCCAGCCGTCGGCTTGTGGGACCCGCTTGGCGCCGGCAGGCCACGCCCCGTAGCTGGGCGGCGCGACCACCGGATCGGTCACGCTCCGGTCGTAGGTTGCGCGCTGCATGCCAGCGTTGAGCAGCACGCGGATCGCGCTCTGGAAGGGTTCACGCAGCTGCTTGTTCCACGGGCGCGGCGTCGCCTCGAGCGTGCGCAAAGCGCCCTGCATATCGACGATGGCGGTCGTCACGCTGGCCGGCACGATGCCCGGCGCCGTGATGTCGAGCGCGTGCATCCCCAGCTCCGCACCGTCGCCCGCAGGCTCGAGGCGCCGGCAAAGCGCTTCGAAATCTCCACCCTCACCGGTCGTGAAGCGCCATGAAACGTAGACCGGTAGCTCGATTGGAGCGCGCAGCGAGGCCTTGGTCCACGCGGGCTCGATCGCGGACTCAGTCGGGATGGGCTGCCCGAGTCCGCGCAGTCGGCCATCCTCGAATGCCGGAACCAGGCACACGCGGTAACCCGTACGCGGCAAGAGCCGGCGCGGGCAGATCAAGCGCGCGAACACCTCCGACGAGCCGCTGGCGACAGCGTCTGCGATCGCGCTAGTTGCGATCAGCGACTGCACATGCACCCACGCCCAAGAATCGGCGAGGTCCGGCAGCTCGGCGGAGGGCTCGGCGATCGTGAGCACCGGCAGTCTCGCGCCCGCACCCGGTCGCAGCGTGACGCCCGACTGCTCGCGCACGGCGATAAGCACAAGCCACGGTCGCAGCTTTTGACCACCCGCAGGGCAGGCCGGAGTGAGCAACCACGGCAGATCAGGCGCGCGCAGCTCGAGCAGCGGAAAGTAGTTCTCCTCGACATCGAGCGCATCCGGAGCGGGCTCCATGCGCAGCACCTGCGCGTCGCTCAGGCCGGTCGCGTCGCCGGGGCCACGCAACACCACGGTCTGCGTGATCAGCGAGCCCTCGATGTCAATGCTGGCAGTGATCGTGACGTCGCGCGGCAGCGGACCAGACAAAGGATCTGGGTTGGTCAACGCGCGCGCGAGGCCGCGGCGGAGGTAGGGCAAGAACGTGATCTCCGGGCTGCTCATCACGCGCTCCGGGCAGAGGCGGTGGGGGCGATGCGTGCAGCGGGGTCAGTGGCGCGCCGCGTGCGAAGGCGGCGCAGCTCCGCGCTGTAGCTGCCGGGCTGGCCGATGGCGGTGCCGAGCAGCGGATCGATGCGCGTCCAGCTGATCTCGCCGACGCCAAAGCGCGTTGAGACCACGCGTCGCTTGCCGCTGCTAGCAGCGAAGGTCGCGGGCGCAGTGGCGAGCGGGAGTGATGAGTCGAAGCGCACTGCCTTCACGGGTCGCGTGGCGTCGGCATCGAGAATGCGCGTCTCGGGATCGGGCGTGACGGTCTGGGCGTCGCTTCCGAAGTCCAGCGCGCCGCCGCTGATGCGCACGCCCGCGGTCATCTCGGCGTAGGAGGGAGCCGCGAGCTTTTCCGGCGTGGTCATCACATCGAACTGCGCGGGCGCGAACCAGTCGCTGACGATCTGATAGCTGGAGCTCGGGACGCCCTCGAGGCCGGCCATGCGCAGCGTGAGATACGTCGGGCCGTCGATGCCGTACGCGCCGTAGCGCTCGAGTTCGCGGTCCAGCGGCGCCAGCGACTGGCGCACTTCGAGCTCGGCGTCGGGGCGCACGCGCGGTGCGCCAGGTGCAGCTGAAGCCGCGGCGAACAGGATCGGTGAAGCGTCCGGAGCGAGCTCGCGCCAGGCGTCGGCGCTCGCCAGTGCATCCCGAACGGCAGCCAGCACGTGGCTTCTGGGCGCGGCTTCGGCCTTCGCGGTGCCACCGAAAGCCACTTCGAAATGTACGTCCAGGCCGAAGAAGGTGATGCTGCCGATGGCGGTGGCGTACCAGGGCTTGGGCCCTTCGAGGTGCACTCGGAGCTCGGCGCCGAACAGCTCCTTGTCGCCGGCCGAGACATCGACGCTGCAGTGCGCGTCGGCGATGAACGCAAACGGCGAGAACGTCAAAACCACGTCGAAGCCCAGCGAGCCGGTTGCAGTGTAGGTCGTCACCAGCGCTTTCATCCTCGCTTCGAGCGTGGCCAGCGCGCCGAACTGCAAGGCATTGGAGGCGACCGCGACGTAGCCGTCGACGCCGAACCAGATGTCCTCGCTGAGCGCGATCTCGAAACCGATCCCGTCGAGATCCATCACCGAGGCCGGTAGCGGTCCCGGCGGTTGAAACGCTGGGTGGAAGCCGCCGACGGCGATCAGGAAGTAGGGCTTCGGGCCGAAGTCGCAGTACGTAGCCATCCCGCCATGCAGCTGGAACGCTCCCACGATCGACGAATCGTAAAGCGCCGCGGTGATCGAAACCGAGTGCCGGCAGACGTCGATCGCACCGATCGAGTCGAGATGCAGCTCGAGCTCCGGCAATCGCTCGTCGGGAAGGACCATCGACAAACTGCCGACGATTGCCAGCTCGAGATCGGGCAGCCCGACGATCACACCGAGCTGTCCGCGTACGAGTGACTTTGGCGCGCCCCAGTCGATCTGCGCCGCCACGCCGAACACTGAGCTGCCTTGCGCGGGCGGGAACCAGTCGTCGAGCGACGCGGCGATCTGCGGCGCGTCATGAAGCGGGTCGTCAGGGAAGAGCAGCGCGTCGATCGCGCCGTCCTTGAGCGCTCGCGCCAGCACGTCCGGATCGAACGTGCGGTTGAGACAAACCAAACCGCCGACGCCCGAGAGGAAGAAGCCGAAGCCGAGCGGCAGGCTGGGGAAGGTGGCCGAGATGCTGGCGAAGAACGACCAAGCGTCGGGATCGTTGGGCAGCTGAGTGTCGATCACCACCACCGCCTGGATACCGATCACCAGAAAATCAAAGGCCAGGCCACCCCACCAGCGCCCGATCTCGCGCTCGTGACCGATGATGCCGCCCCCGCTCACGACCCCGGGGATGTCCAGGGAGAAGCCGATCGCGTCGGGCGGCTTGAAGCCGGCCTGCACGCCGAGGCCGGCCAAGAAGGCATCCTCGGCGTCTGGGGTCAGCTCGAGCAGCAGCCCCATGTCCTCGACCCAGAGCTCGAACGGATTCAGCACCAACCGCAGCGTCGCCCCCAGCTGGATGGCGATCACGCCGTCTTTGCCGCGGACGGCGGCGCTGAACGACTCGATCGTCAGCGGGCCCAGCGTCCTATCGATCGGAAGTGTCAGCTCAAGCCCGACGCCACCCAGCGAGATGCCGCTGCGCGACGACCAGAGCAGGCCGAGCTCGGCGTCGACCAGCAGCGGCTCGGAGATCAAGAAGCGCAAGAACGAGTCGGCGTCGCCCGGATCGATGGTGAGCGCGATCGCGCCGCGACCGTGACCCGGCAGCGCGCGCGCCTCGAAGATCAGCTCCGGCTCGCCGCGGGCCTCGAAGGCGAGCCCGAGCCGCAGGCCGTTGACTTCTAGCCGGGTTCCGGTCGCACCGCCGATTAGATGCCAGGGTTCGGCGGGCTTGCCCTCGGCAGCGATCTCGTAGTGTTGATCGATCGGCTCGGCGACGAACGCGGTTTCACCCGGCGACAAGCGCACGCCTACGGCGCCGGTCGCGTCCGCGCTGCCGCTGACTGTCAACACCCAGCCGGGCACGATGTCAGCGAGCGCCGCGGCGGTGCCCCAGCTGAGATTGCCGATGAAAATGCTGTCGACGTCGCCGCCGGGTCGCTTCGGGATCGGCGCCAACACTGCACCGTGCTCCGCGAAACCAGTGGTGAGTACGCCATGGATGATCGGCAAGCTCAGCTCGCGCAGCTCGGGGTCGGGCACAGTGGTGCCGTAGAAGTCGTCGACCAACTTTGGGCGCAGCGGCAGTCGTTCGAACGCCACGCCCAGGCTGCGCGCCACGCGCGCCAGCGCCGTCAGCGCCTCGCGCTGGGCGAACGGCTCAGCGTCGTGCCAGTGGTATAGCGCGCTGAGGTGCGCCGACGGATCGCTCACGAGCCCGCTCAGGTTATTCCAGGCGATGCTGCGCCGGATGTACGGCGAGCGTTCATCGTCGCTCGGCCGCGCGGCCGCTGCGTCGAGCACGATCACGCCGGCCGCTTGCAGCAGCGCGAACAGTACACCGTGCTGCTGCTCGAGATAGCGCACGAGCAGGTATTCGGGTAGGTCGAGTGCCAGCTCCGCCCAGAACCCGGGGTCGCGGAGCGACTCGGGCAGGCCGTGCGTTTGCAGCTGCGCGAGGCCTTCGATTAACGCACCCGTGGCCAGCGCCAGGTCTAGGAGCTCGAGCAGCGCCGTGCCTTCAGCGCCCTGGTCGAGTGCTTCGATCAGCACTGCGCTTGCCCGCACCAGGTCGCTGGCGGAAGCCGCGACTGCAGCCAATGGCTGCTGGGAGAGCACGGCGGCGTCGAACGCTTTCTCCCAACCCAGGTTGCGGATCAAACGCCGGAACGCCTCGGCGTCGTGCAGCGCGCGCTCGAGCGGCGCGAAGGCGTCGAGCACGCCGACTAGAAATGGTGCCAGCGGGGAACTCATGGCAAATCCTCGGCTGCCAGGCGCAGGCTCCTGCGGCGCACGCTCAGGCCTTCGGTGTGCGCGAACGTCGGGTCCGGATCAGCTTGCGCTGCACCGACGCGGAGCGAGAACTCGCCGGTCGTCACGTGCGCGCCGTTGTCGACGCTCAGGGTGATGCGCGTGCTCGCCGCTGCAACGCCTGCGACCGGGGTCGCACGAATGCGCCAGTTGGCTCCGTCCGGCTCCACGTGTAGATCGGCGTCGCGCACGACTGCCTGCGCGCTCGACTTCGCGCTGGGCGTGCGTGGCGCGCCCACGCAGTCGTTCCAGCTGATGCTGAAACCGATCGTGATCGGCGTGTCGACGTCGGTCCGGACGTTTGCGATGCCGTTCAGCGACGGCGCGCCGGAGACCATCTCGGGTGTCAGCGTCCAGCCGTAACCGCGGCGCGCGGACTCCCAGGTCGTCGAGCGCACCTGGCCTTCCCTAGCCTGGTTCCACGCGGTCGAAGTCGTCCAGTTGTAGACGTGGTCGAGTGAGTTGCGCAGCCAGTTGTCGAGCTGCGTGGGGCGCTGCGCGTAGAGCGCTTCAGTCAGCGCGATCTCTTCAGCGTCGCCCCAGCTGATCGGGTCGCCCCAGGCTGCCGCCCCGACGTTGGCGAAGGCGAGAGTGAGCTTCGCGTTGGCATCGATCGGAAGCAGGTCGCCCGGCGCGTTAACGTGCCAGCGCAGCAGCAAGCCTGCCGCGCGTTCGGAGGTGAAGATATCGCCGATGGTCGCGGGCGTAGGACCGACGACCGGGTCGAGTATGATGATCTGCGGTGTCCACGCTGTCGCCAGCAGATCGCGCAGCCGCAAGCGCGCGTAGTCCCACATGCGACGCCGGTAATCCGCGATCGTGCGCGCGGCCATGGAAAACCGGTAACACCAGTGCCATTGGCGGAACCATTCTGCTCGCCCTATTTCGGCGCCGCTGAGCACCAGTGGATTACCCGCTTCGCGCGCGAGCGCCACGCGTGCGACGTACTTGCGTTGGATCGGCTCCCAGCATGTGCCGGCCTGCTCGCGGGAGGTACCGCGCGGCCAGACGCGATCGATGCTGCAACCGAATCGACCCAACACGAGCCTCGCCGTTTCGGCCGAGTCGCCTCCGAGTCCAGTCAGAAGCGCGAAGTAGGCAGGCAGCTCGGCGGTCTCGTCGAGGCGGTCGTTGCGCTCGAGCGCGATCGTCCAGTGGCACGGCCCGAGCGACATCACGCCGCGGTCGTAGGCATTGAAGGAGTCGAAGTAGCCGATGCACTCGACTTCGGCGACGCTGCGCACGGCGCGAAACGTGGAACGCTGCGCGTCGCTGAGTGCGCTGAAGGCCGCGCCGACCAGCTGCTCGGGCAGCACCTCGCGCTCATTCCACGTGTGCGACGGTGGCAGCGCCCACGGCCCGTCGCCGAAACCTGAAGATGCCCAGGCGCCGAGGGTGAACAGATCGAGCGTGCGCTGCTTCTGAACGCTGTCGGGTTCGAGCGGATACATGCCGCTGAAATCGCGTACGCACACGCGTGGCTTCTTGCTTTGAAGCTGATCCGCTCGCCACAGGTTGTCTGTATGTTCCCCGGCGAAGGGCGCGTCGCGGTCACGCGCCTCGATCACCACCGGACAGCGCAATCTGCGTTCGAGCCAGCTGCTGATCACTGTGCGCGTCTCGGCGTTGACCACGCCGGAGATCGGGCCGGTGTACTTCCAGGCGTTGTCGACCTGCACCAAGCCGTCGGCGTAGAAGATTTGCGGACCGACCAGCGTGGCTGCGGCAAGGCTTGGCGACGTGGCAGCGATCTGCAGTTCGCGCACGGCCAGCTCGAGCTCTACGCTGAAGGCTTGCGCAGCGGGCTCCGCTTCAACGTAGCGAAACGCAGGCCCGAACCCGAGCTCAGCCAGATCGGCCCGGAGCTGGGCGATGAATCCGGGACTGCCCGCGGGCGGCAGCACGTCTCCCGCCTCGACGTTGCGCGCGATTCCAGCGTAGATTGCGGCTGTATCGTCGTCGCCTGCCTGCAAATCGTAGCCGCCGTAGCGATCATCGGAGGGCGCGATCGCCGACAGAAAATCGAGCGCGTCGTGTTCTTGCCAGCGCATCAGCAGCCGCGTGAGGCCGAGCACAGCATCCGCGTCGACGCCCTCGGCGAAGGCGACGTCGCTCGCCACGACGCCATTTCGCACTTCATCCAGCGCAGGCTGAAGCAGCTCGCTACCCAGGCGCTCGACGGCGCTCGGCACGCGCAAACCACCGAACACGACCGGTGCGTCGTCGCCGATTGTCGGTGCCTCGGCGGCCAGGAACTCCGCCATGGGCTGTGCCCCAGCGGGCAGCGCCAGCGCGCGCACGCGCTCCCCGAACGCGCGCATCGCGAGCGGCAGATCGCTGGCGAACGGCACGCTCCAGGTCGCCGGGTGGTAGAGCGACAACAGGCCGGCAACGCGCACGCCGTCTGCGTCGGGCTGAATGCTGGCGTAACTATCGGCCAGCAGCTGTTCGAGCGCCGCGGCGAGCTCGGCGACTTGCGCCGGCAGCACGTCGACCCAGCCAGTCAGCGCGCTCGCCTGCCACGAACAGTGGAGCCAGCCTGTGCCATCCTCCCAGAAGCGCATCGCCACGCCTTCCCCTTCCAGCGGAAATGCCAGCGACGACATATCCAAAGTCACCCCGGACGGCGCGGGCCGCGCAGCAGGGTAGCGTGGCTCGACCCACAATGCGGCGTGAGCGCTCACAAGCCCTGGCGCTGGGTCCACCCAGTCGAGCGTAGTTCCGCGCCCGATCAGCATGCTGCTCAGATCGATCGACAGCAGATCAGAGAGCTTTGTCTCGACCGCGGTCTTCGGAATCGCGGCCACGACCTGACGCACTTGGTAGCCCCCCAGGTTGAGCAAAAGGATCGCCGGATCGAGCGTAAGCAGCAGCGCGCGCACAGCATCCTCGTCGGCGAGCTGGCCGCCCCACTCGCGAAGCGGCTTGACCCCAGTCGCGAGCTGCGGGCCGACGAGTGCCGGGTCGAGGCCGTACCAGACGAGCGATGGGACTAAGAAGCGTGGTGTCATGGACTTGCTCGACGAGCGCTAGTGCCTCGACACGGAGGACTTGAAGGGGTTTGGGTTGATCGCGCAGGGCTTCGGCTTCGTGGTGCCAGCGCGCAAAGCGCCGGAATACTCTCCCGTATTTCGAGCTTGCGCGCGGGCGCCAACGCAGCCGAAGAAGAAGCTAAGCGATCCATCGAGTCCTGTGTGTCGAGGTATCGGGATAGGGCGAATGAGTTTCCTTCGCGCGTGTTCCAATGCCCGGGTTGGATTCGCTTCGAGAGCGGAGCTGTGTGCATGGGCCGGCGAATGTGCGCGACGGCAGCGAACCTTATCGAGGACGTGCTCCCCGAAGTCGCGCTGCGACAGCGGGGACTCACGTCGCCTTCGAGTGGCGCACGAGGCTCGCCAAGGACGGCGCGCTGCTCGGTGCGCTGACGCGCATCTTCGTCAAGAGCGTGCAGGCGTTCTACACGAAGCGAGCAGCAGCGCGTGGTTCGCCGGGGCCCAAGACAGGAGCGGTAACCGTCGTGCAGCGCACGGCATCGGACCTGCGGTGTGACCCCCACCTTCACGAGGTCTTGCTCGACGGGGCCTATCATCAAGACGGTGCGGCGCTGGCGTGGCACGAGCTCGGACACCTGCGAACCCGTGAGCTTGGTGAAGTGCTCGCGCAAGCAGTCCAGTGGATGGCGCGCCACCTCGAGCGCCGCGGCGCTCTCGAGCCGGACGATGCCAATGACGGCGGCGGAGCGCAGGTAAAAGTAGCGCGGTGGGCGGAGGTGGACGGCGAGGATGAGCGGTGCGAAGTGGTTTGTCGAGGCGGTCCTGCAAGGCGGAGGGACGGTGCGAAGGTGGCGATGGGGGAAAGAGGGGCAAGAGCCAAAATTCGCGCGCCCATGGCACACTGGTCGCGCCGAGCCGAAAACCCGTATGGTGGCGACGCCGTAGCCGTAGCTACGCGACGTTGCCGAGCGCTTTTCGGCGCAGGACGACGCTGCGCCATAGAGGGACCCGCGGCTCGTTGGGCGACGAGGCACGTCTTTCGGTTCACGGACGGCGCGCAGATAGCGCACGACGCTCTTGGAGTCCGTGACCATGGCGAGCAGCTTCATTCGGCCGCCGCAGCTGGGACAAGAGAGGACATCGACGTCGAAGGTTCGCTTCAGGAGCTCAGCCCACGGCCGGTAGGTGCTTCGGCGCCGCAGTGCGGGGTGTTCGTCAGCGTCCGTCACCGGCGCGGCCGAGGCAGCAGGCACGGGTGCGATGCGCGAGCGCTGGGGGCTCGCGGACGCGAGCACGCCGCGACGAACCCTCGCGGCCGCAAGTTCCTTGTACAGCTCGAACATGCCGGGCCAGGTGCTCGTGTTCTCGCACCACTCGTACACCTTCAACGCTGCGAGGAACGGAGACATGCAGCTCGCAGTTTGCCCGCGTTCGATGCTGAATGGCCTAGCGACGACCCACCGCTTGCCGCGCGAAAATATCTCGACGCGCCCCCGGAACCTCACGGTACCGCGCTCCTGGCATCTAGTGTCAGCGATGCTCCGGATTGGCTCACGTTCGGAGTCCTTGCACAGCAGCGGCACTACCACGGGACGGGCAGCGCGGGAGCCCCCCACGCTCAGAGCATAGGTACCTCAGCACCCAACCTCAGTTGTAATTCCGCTGCCCAGCGAGCTCGCCTTCACGAAGAGCTCGGGCGCAAATGCCGCATGGACCGCTATGGCTAGCGGGCGAGCCTGTCCACTGCCTCTCTTGCGCTCTTGAGTCCGATTCGATGAGAATCCGGTACCACCGGATCGCGACGAGACTGTTTCCCTTGCGGACTTCCGCGCGAACGTCGGCGTCCGTTAGTTCGGGCGCAGGGGGTGGTTGCGACGCGGCGTACGCGAGGCCCATAACAAAGGTAACGACGACAACCGCTAGAAGCGTACCCCATCCCATCGCCCGCACGTTGCACTCGGCTCGCCGATTCGCCGGGCGCCAGATTTTTCTCGAGAGGCGAACCATGCGGAGATCAAAGACGGCGCACTTATCTGTCTGGCAGGAATGATTCGCAATAAACCGTTCTTCAAACCAGCGGAGTTCCCTCGTGAACCACAGGAAGCACTGAACAAGGCGACCGAGCGCGCCAAACCGGGCGAGTGCTGTCGGGTCACTCAGTCGACGCACCTGCACTCACGTCGATGTAGCGCCGCTCGAACGCCACCAGCCAGGAGAGCTCGGCCGCGGACCGTGATGCCGCCTTCCAGGTGCGGATGACGTGGTCGAGCGTCCAGTCGGCGAATGAGGCGTCAGGGGCAACGAGCAGTGCGCGGTAGTTTTCCACGGCACCGGCGCAGTCCTGGTCCACGGGGTGCCGCACCACGACGGATCGACCTGCGACGCCATGGGGGTTCTCCGGGTGAGTCCGGACCGCCTCGACGAGGAGATGGTTGCGCCAGAGCTGGTTCGTCTCGCTCGACGAGAGGACGGACCATGCCCCTCTTCGCCATAGCGAGTCTTCCCGTTCGGTGAGTTCCAAGTAGCGTGGCTTGGAGTACCGTGTTGTCGTGAAGGACTCGGTGAGCTTCGTCTCGATGGCGAGAAACGCGCGCTCTCCGTCGATACGTCGGTACCCGAAGAAGGCGTCGAACGACGTCCGGTCGTCGAGGTACTCGCGATTCGGCCCCGGTGCGTACTCGATGCGGACATCGAGGACCTCGGCGACCTCGTCGGGCAGGAGCGCTCTGATGAGACGTGTTGCGAGCGCGAGATCCCGTTGGAGAGGGCCGAACAGGTTGAAGCACATCGGTTGGCTCGAGAGCATGTTCCGGCGGCAGCGGAACGGCTCGACGCCGGGGCTGGCGGCGATGCGGGCCTCCGCAACCTCGGCGATCTCGGGCGAGAGGAAATTCGCGCCGAGCGCCTCGCCATGCGCGTCCAGCATGTTGCCGTAGAGGGTAGTGTCGGTCGACTTGGGCCCCGTGCCATACGGCAACCGCAAGACGTCAGCGCGGTACCAGCTCTGATGGCGCCGCATGAGGGTACGGAAGGGCGCGTCGCCTCTAAATTGCGGTCCGAGTCCGGACCGACCCGCGCTCGACGTGGAAGGAGCGACCGGCAGCGGCGGTGCTGGCACCAAAGACGTGGCCGTCGCGTCGTGCACACGTTCGACGTGTATCTCCACACCGAGCGGCCACACGACGAATCCGTCGGGTTCCACTCCCGACAGTCGTATTTGAGCGAGCTCGCCGCATCCGTACAGCGCGCCCATCATCCGCGCGACCTGCTCGAAAAAGCGGAGTACTTCGTCTGCACGCTTTTCGAAGTAAGACACGTACCGGAGCGCCTGATCGGCGGCGCTCGGGTCAGGCTCGCGCTTCAGCTCCACAACCACCAGCCGACCGGTAGAGAGGTCCACGGCCAGCAGGTCGCTGAATTCCTGGGTACCGCTGTCCGGTGCGTCGATGCGCCACTGGCTGTGGATGAACCGCATCGACGTGGGAAAGCCAGTGAGCACGAGGGCTTTCGATTGTGCCGCGCGGATCATGCGTGCCTCGAGCTGGTTCTCCCGCGAGGGCGCCAGTTGGCGCGCTCGGACTGAGCGCAAGTGCTCGAGGCGAGCATTCATTGTTGGCGCGAGCTCGCGGACCGTTGCTCCCAAGGGGATGAGCGGCATGGAGCTGTTGCCGATCGCGATTCGGGGTTTGAGCGACGACGGGTGGAGGTCCACGGCGCGCACGCCGTTGTCGAGAGGGCGAAAATAGGCGCCGCCGATCTCCTCGTACGACTCGAAGAGGCGCACAATCTCCGCGAATTGCGGCGTCGCCATGTATGCGACGGTCAAGAAGTGTCCGGAGCGAACTGCCCGGCCACGGTTCGCAGTGCGGACGCCGGCCGCCGTGACGACGGGTGGCCGCATCGGATAGGCGACCTCGCCAGAAACCGCGCTCTTCGTGAGCTCGGTCGCGTCCGGCGCAGTTAGCTCGTGGCCCCCGTTCGCTTGCGTGCCCAACAGGTGTTTCCGGAGACCGCGTTCGGTCCTTGCTTGCCTACCACACAGCGGGCAGAACATTCCCGGCTTCCCCTCTTCCCACGCGCGTCGGAGCAACCGGAAGGTTATCACCCGCGCGGGGCCGTGACACTTGCAGCATGCTCCGATTTCAACCGTTGTGGTCTCGCTGCGTTCTTCCACGCTTGGGTAAGCCCCTGCAAGGCGGGCAGGTGTAGGGCGCTGTGTCGTCACCTTGCGCTTCGCCGCGATGGCGACGCTCGATGCCGGTTCTTCTCGAGCCGAAGGGCGCTCGCATGCTCAACACGGTTCGTCAAACAAGTCGAGGGTTACGCTGCACCTACGGACTTCGCTCACCAACCTGCCGTTGAGCGCCGCAGCCCGACCACCGTGATCGGCGGGGCGTTCTGCGGGGACGACACCGCCGTCTCGAACGCGCGAATCTCTGCGACGACGGGCAGGCCCAAGGCGTTGATCAGCTTGATTGTCAGGCCCATCATGGGCTCCCGCGCGCGGCGGCTTGTCACCGAGCCCGCAGCGACGGGATTGACGTACGGCGCGTCGCCGAATCGGTTGGCGACCTGACCTCTGCTGGACGTACTCTGCGTAGTCCTCGGCACGCTCCCTCGCCGACTCGGACCGGCCGGCGTAGCGTACTTGTCGGGAACGTCCATGCGCGCGCGTGAGCCATCACCGAGGCGAATGCGTGCGCGGAAGTAGACCGAGCGCTCGGCGCGGCGACAAAGGTCGACGGAGCCTGTCCTGGAAGGCGGCACGTCGAATACCGATCCGCCGATTCGCTACGGTGTACCCCTGGCCACGTTGACCCTCGCTCATTCTGGGGTTTGGCCACGGTCCTGGGCGCTCGAACGCCGCGGGGGCCCACTCTCGTTCGATAGCTCGTCGGAGCGCGAGCAGCCAACCATACGCACCTGGTTCGCCACTATGAAAGGCGCTCGCGATCGGTGGAACTGGGCTCAGTACTGTAGCCCTTCCCCGGCTCGTGGTTGATTAGAAGGGTGCCGTCATGCACGACCAGGAACACTTTGATTTTTGTTTCGTCCGGCGGCGTGGCGAACCATCGTCGCGCGGCCTCGTCGGTCTGGGCTAACGCACGAACTTGTCCGCTCGAGAGCGGAAATACCTTTTCTTCGGACCGTCCCCATTTCTTCAGAGCCTCGCGCACCGCTGGCCCGGGCTCAAAGACAACGCATGCGAAACGACCCGATAGCCCGATCTCGGCGATCTCTCCGGCATGCGGTTTGATGCCCTGCTCGAGTACGCGATCCATCAGCTTTTGCGTCGCGTGAGCTTTCTCTTGGTCGCGTCCCATTTGTGCTCTCCTTGGTGGATGCCGCTCTCTAGGCCGATGGCAGGAACGTTCGCTCGGTCGCGTTCCGGCGAGCGCGTGAATCCCCCCCGGCAAGGCAGGTCCGGTGCCGGCCCTCCGCGGCGGCGACTATTGTCCTAATCCAGCCAACAGTTCCAAGCTTGTTTCGAGCGCAGCAAGGGAGGACGCTGATGGATCTCATTTCACGATTCGATTGGCTTCATGAAATCACTTGGCTTCGCGAGGCGTCGATCGTTGCTGGCACTTGGCTTGCCGTGCCCCCCAACACCAGGGGAACCTCGATCGACGAGCGTGGTGAGAACGGCTTCTAAGTCTCGCATCACCGCCGAATACCCCCTGCAACGGGCGATGACGACATCGGCCAAACGTGGCGGTCGCCCGCGTCTTCCGCGTGACGATGGTCAAGGGTTGCACGCCCGGCACAGGGGGGTCGGATCAGGACACTAAGACCTTGCGGACAACCGCTTCCCCCCACGTCTGGAATTCGTTGCCTTATTGATGCTTATGGTGTGCCGAACTCGGTCTGCATACCTCTTGATGCGCCGTCCGTAGTACAAGACCGCGGCAGTCGGCGCGTCGACTAGCGGTATCGCGGGCGCCATAAGGCCGCGACCGTCGGAAAGGCCAGGCGGCATGATTTCGTCAACAAGCACGAATCGCCACCGATCACCAATTTTCCAATAGCCAAGCTGCCAGGACGTTAACCACTCCTCTTCCTCGACCGGATCGTCGTTTTGCCAAACGGAAACCTGAAATTGTAGCGCTTTTCCAGGCACATCGAAGAGATCATGCGGCCGAGAATTGCCAAACTCTTCATCGAGCATCACCTCTTCGGCCACAACCGCCTCGATCAGTTTTCGACGTCGCGCCAAGCATTCATTTCCCCAAGTGTCAGCAACGGAAACTTTGCGCTTACTCATCGAAACCTCCTTGTGCGCTAACGATTGACCAACGTGGTCCCTTGCTAACCATTTTCACCCGACTCGATCCAGCCTCCGGGCGGCAGCGCCCAATGATGAAGCGTCGCGACCTACTCGACATCGAGAAACGCTTGTTATGCTGCAGTCCCACTTCTTGCAGTCAATATGACAACGCAGCTTCCGCTGTGAGCTATCGCCTGGCGAAGCAGCGAAGCCCCATCTTGCCTTACTCCTTGGTGAACGATGCGAAGCACTGCGCCCCCCGCGAATCTCTCCACCATTGGCTGCAAACTCCGATGATTTAGCGAAGGGCCACGCGGGGGCGGGCGCGGCGCTCACTAGCAGGACCAACGACGAAGAGTTGTCGCTCGTCGGCTCCCAGGGCAGTTGCGAGCAGCTTGCTTTCCTCGGCGGTGGGTTCGATTCGACGACACACGATGCGAGAGAGTCGCGTTTCATCCATACCCACGCGAGCGGCTAGATCGTACTGGCGAATGCCGCAGCGCAATATCGCGAGTTTGAGCTCGATCAGCGCAGGCATCTCCTCCTCTTTCTTTCTGAACGAACGAGCGTGGTCGACAAATCCACTGCACCTCCAGATCGCATCCACCAGAGGCTGCGCCATGACAAATGACACAATCGACAAGGCCGAGTCAAACCGCCGCCCTCGAGCGCAACTGTTTGAATCAATTGCATTTCAGTCCACGATGGAGGACGGATGAATACTTCATTGATGAGAATAAGCGAAAAAAGATTCGGTGACCAATGGGCCCTGAAGTATTCGCTGGTATTCGCTCGTACTCACCAGTCCTCGCCCGTCCTCATTGGTGGCGTTGACGCTTCGCCACGTCGCCCGGCGATGCAAGGACACCAACGCGGGCTGGGGCCCTTGCGATACGCGATGGGTGGTGCTCATGAAACGCTCCATAGGATAGTCTTTGGGGGTTGCGTGCGGCAGACAGCTACCGGCGTGCCTAGCGTTTGAACGCTGGAGCCGGAAGAGCTGGTCCTTGCGGAGCGCGGTCGGATGTCGCTCTGAGTCCGGCCGCCCTTCTGCCAGAGATCTGCCGCCTCGATGTCGACTGACTCCTCAGCCGAATGAGGTGCTCGTCTTCGTCGAGGCGCGCGACGCTGACGACGACGGCGTGGGAGCGGGCAAAGCGGTGCCGTCGATTGCTGCCCAGTCGAGCCACCGGGACGTCGACCACACGCGACGACCTGGCAAACGAGACTACGTTGTGTTGGTTACAACGAGTCAGCTCGATGCGCATGAGTTGTTGTGTCGAAAAGTAGAATCCCGAAAATTAGTGACGATTGAGCGCGAACCGCCGCTGACCGAAGAGAAGGAAGTAGCGCGGCGATCGCGCCCCCATCGTTGGAGTCTTCACAAAAAGAAGGGGAAAATCGCCCGCCAGTCGACTTCGTTCTTCTTGTTACAACAAATAGGCAGACGGTTGCGTGAACGCCGCGCGCGCTATTTCCATGAAACGAAGGCAATTCGTTCCGCGGCGCGCCGTTCTTCTGCCTCTTCTTCTTCCCACAACGATCGCCTGGTAAGTCGTTGTTGTTATTTGTTGCGCCCACCTGTTAGCTGACCTACGTGTACGGCCTGCAGCACCGAACTGACCCATCTTCTCCGTCGCGACGGCGGGATCGGCCGGTGCTAGCGACGGGGCGTAGCGTAACTGGCTTTGTGTATCGGGGGCTCCGACTCCCGCCGTAGTCCCAATTCAGCTTCGCGGGAGAAGATCTGCCGTGCGCGCGACTCACTCGAGCGCGCGTGACGGAAGGGGATAGTTGCGTCACGCAGCAGCGTCGACGCTGAAGGCATCCGAGTCGGACTGAAGATAGGGGGAACATGGCAAAAAAATCGATGGGCAGAAGCGCAAGCGTCCAACTGCTCGCTGCGCGGAGACGTGCGCTCGTGAAGCTAGGCGCCCCTGACACCGGCAGGTACGACGGGCTCGTGTTCGGCAAGACGATTGCGGCACGAATTCTCGGAGTCAGCCCGAAGGTGCTCGCCAAGATCGTGGCGCCCGTGGACAAGGCGAAGAACCCGCACTATCGAACTGGTCCAGAGGTACTCCTCTATGATCCTTGCGACCTTCTTGGGGCAAAAGAGAAGAGAACG
The DNA here is from genome assembly GCA_035318505.1 of Polyangiaceae bacterium. Lineage (GTDB taxonomy): Bacteria > Myxococcota_A > Polyangia > Polyangiales > Polyangiaceae > DASWDH01. The sequence continues at coordinate 39,181 of DATHEQ010000010.1, forward strand.
TACCGCGAAGCCGTAACAAAACGCACGATCTCCAAGTCGAAGGATTGGCCGGCCCTCATGAGGGCCCGATACGGGTCGCCCGACGCCGCCATCCCCGACGCTGCTGAAGCGCTTTTCAATCTCAATCGATACACCCGCCACGCGACGTGCTCCACGCTGCATCGCGACGAGATCTTCCGGCTCAAGTCACGGTTTATTCGGATGCTTTATGTTCGGGAGGAGTACACGGACCGCGTCGAGAAACTCTTGCGAGTGCTGCCCGAGCAGGAGTGTCGACATGAAGGTTTCGAGTTGGACTGCGAGAAGTGCGGTGGCACTGGTGTGTTTCGCGAAAAACAGACGGTGGCCACCTACGTCTTTTACTTCACCATCGGCGATCGCAAGTACTGCTGGATGCAACGGGGTGACGATCTTGAGTTCGCGCCGCGTGTCGAAGAGAGCAAGCCTGATGATGGTCACCGCGGCGGTGATCAGACGCTCAACATTCCGCGCAAGAAGTTAGCCGAAGCGAAAGCTATCGTTGATTTTGCGATTGGCAACGAAGAAATGACGAACTCCGGTCCCGAGGACGACATGACTGACGCACCGCCAATGCCCGAATCGGCGCCCGCAACCTTCAGCGCGGAGCCAGAGCCCGCTTGGTACGGCGGGGCGGCTGGCGGCGGTACGAACGACAGTGCGAACGGTTCGCGTGACAAGACCGTGCCTAGCCATCCTCCGGTGCACAGCGCTTCAGAGGACGAAGCACCGAAGGACGTGAGGAGCGTCGACCTCGAAGCGATCAAGCAAGGCATCGATAGGGTCAGGGACTCTCATTCCTGTGACCTCACCGACAACGACGACGAACCGTCCGACTGTAGTAACTGCGAAGCTCCTGAGGGAGGCGTCTACGTGGTAGGCCACGAACCTCCTTTTTGCCAAGCGTGTCTCCGTGAATCAGCGGAGGACGACGCTCGAAAATTCGCTGAACAATTTTGCTGCATCACGGACAGCCTAGAAAGATTCGACGAGGCACAGAGATTTGCCCCGACTCCGAGCGAATATGAGGCCGGAATGACCGAGGCTTATACGACAAACAGCGTTCGCGCGTACAACCGTCACAATCGAACGAACTACGAGGAGATTATTGGACTACTCGACCGGTATGACCCAGTCGACCAGGCCATCTATGGCGCTGTTCGCGATCGTATTAACGAGCTACTCGACGAGGCCTTCTACGACGTAACGGATGACGAGATTAGCGAAGACGAAGACGAAGACGAGAGTGATGGATAGTACGCCAGCTTGTTTTTTGCGACTTGGCCCAGCAAGCCGGACGATGTCATGACCGACCGGCCGTTGACGCAAGGTGAGCCGCTTTTGCTCTTTTGCTGCGGCCGCTTGGCGAACTCGCGCACAAGTTCGAAAAGCCGAACGACGAAGGCGATAGCTTATAAGGACCTGTCGCGCGATCGCGCGACAGGTAAGAATAGCGTCACGTGTGAGCGCTGCGCCCAGCTTTCTCGGGGAGGCGGACGAGCTTCCGCGATGACCGTGCCTCGGAATCCCTTGAATAGCGTCTTGAGCACGCGTCGCTCGAGAGCCCCTGGCGTAGCGGGAAATGAACATGGTCGCGGCCGACGGCTAGGACTGGTCCTTCGGGCCCATCACCTTGCCGTTCTCGAGTAAAAGTGTCGCCACCGGCGAAGCTGAGTCCCACTTCCACCGGGATCACCGGTGACCGTTGACCCGCCCGGTGAGGATCAAGGCGCACCACCGCCCGAGCCGACAACGCTCAACGAGCGCAGGGCTACGCCGATCGGGTTTTCCGACAGCTTCGGGATGGTGCAACTCCTCCCCGATGAGGCATGGAGACGGATCGTGTACGCGCTACGGCACTCCTTGGCGTCTCGCTGGGGCTTACAGCCCCAGACCCCTGTTGCTTCGCGGAAGCTCCCGCAGAAAAGCTTGCGGGACCTTCCGTGAAGCCCGAAAATATCGGGTACAAATTCAATGTCGAGATGAACATCTGCACCGCGGGTCACCGGTGCGACGGTGGGTCAACGGGTCGCCGGTGTTTCGGTGAAAATGGGACTCAAACTCGCCGGTGGTGACAGTAAAAGCGCCAACCCATGACGCCCCAATGTCGAGCCTATCCAAGTCGCGACGGATTGGCGTGGGTTTTCAGGGCTGCCGCTCTTCCGACGCGGTATCCTCCCTCATGGTGCGCCGTACGACTGCGAGTAGGAAGGCGACGAAGACAGCGGTCGCCGTCTCGATTCTCGCGCTCGTCACGACAATCGGTTCGGTCTGGTGCGGGGGGACACCAGACCGCCTTCCAAAGGCTGCAGCGAGCAATCCGCCGGAAACGGTTCCGGGCGCGGGTTCCTCTTCACCGGCGGCTTCAACACTGGGTGCCCCAGAACGTCGACGTTCGTTCGCGGACTCGATTGCCGGGAGTCCGCACATTGCACTCGGGGTTCCCGCCGACGCCGATTCGTCCGACGACATACTGCTCGACGAGCAGGCGTATGTCGTCTCGTACAACCCTACGCGCAACGGCCCGAACTGGGTCGCCTGGCAACTCGACCGTTCGCATTTCGGCTTGGCTCATCGAAGGGATGACTTCCGTTCCGATCCCCTGCTGCCGGCTCTCTCCTATCACGTCGAGCCGCGAGACTACACCCGCTCAGGCTACGACCGCGGTCACATGTGCCCCTCCGCTGACCGCACCCGCGATGCCGAACAGAATTCTCTCACCTTCCTCATGACCAACATACTGCCGCAGGTGCACGAGCTGAACGACGGACCATGGAAGAAGCTCGAGGAATACGAGCGCGTCTTGGCGAACGAAGCGGACGCACAGCTCTATATCGTAGCCGGCGGGATCTTTGCCGACACGCAGCCGGTGATTGGCCCCGGCATTTCGGTGCCGACTGCCAACTACAAGATCATCGTGGCTCTCCGAACCAGCCAAACAGCCACGGATGTCGGATCCCAGACAAAGGTCGTTGCTGCCGTGATGCCGAACAACCTGACGGCGGGCGGCCACGCCTGGACCGACTTCTTGACGTCGGTCGACGAAGTCGAGACGGCGACAGGCTACGACTTTTTGTCCCGAGTCGCGGAAGCGACGCAACGGGTCATCGAGGCTTCGGTGTTCGAGCCTGCCGCGGCTCCGAAACGACGTTCACCGCGCAGGACTTTGGCACCCGACGGGATCCGGTAAGCGCGGTTCGTTCTTGACCTCCGCGGCAACCCTATTAACTCCACCTGATTCAATCTACAAGGCCGCGACGGGAGGTAGCGCCCTCCGAGGGGAAGGTTCGCGGCAGCTTTTTCCAGCCGATTCTTCATGGGCCGCTTCTTAGAGACCCATTCCTTGCTGTTGGCCACAGAGCATTGAGTCCGTCGTTGATCGAAGGTGGTGAGACAGTACCTTGCCGGGCCAGCATCACATACCGGACGCCGCCGGATACTTCCGGACGCAATCAAAGGCGCATCGGTCGGAGCTAGTGGACCCGTGCTTCCGCTGGCAGGCAGCGTTGCACGGCAAATCCTCGGCGCCACAGACGTCTAAACATGTTGCGACCAACACGATGTCTTCTGGAGGTGGGCGCCTCCTCGCGCAGCTCTCGAGACATTGTTTATAGGGACCCCTCTCTGCCTTCTCTTCGCGAGCAGCTACCGCTGATTCGCGAGCATCGAGGACATTGACCCGTTGCTTCATTGCAACGCAATTCGGCCCGCGCTTGCCACCGGCGACTACGAGCTCCAGGGCGCACATGCTTTCGCCATCCGAACATGCCGACGCAGACGAACACGTTCGAAGCACATTCGCCACGACAGCCTCCACTTGCTTGTGAAAAGCTTGCTTGACCGTAACATCCGCGCCGCGTCGAACGACATCGTCACGCAAGGCCCTTGCAACCTCGTCCGCTCGTGTGACCTGTGACCAGGGAAGTGGGGAGGTGGCAACTCGGTCAACCAACCGACCCCACGTCGCATTCGTGCATGGCATCACATCCGGCGTGAGTTTCAGATCCTCGACGGTTAGCGCTGACTGCGCAAGGCGCCCGATCGTGTTCGCGTCGGCCGGCCCAGACGGGCCCCTCTTTCGGACGACATTCAAGGAAGCCTCATCAAGCGTTCCGACTTTCAGGCCCTCAGCAATCGTCGTGCATGCGGCGGTGTAGAGTGCGGTTTGCTGGCGCTCACCCTCGGCTTCGCGGTGCATTTGGCACCTGCTTGCACGCTCATCGTACATGTCACGCAGCTCGGATCCGGGCGGGCCATACCGCTCAATCGAGAAACCTCGAACGCAAGGCTCGGAATCATGCAGCTCCGCCAAAACGGGCGCACGGTAGAGCGCAATGCAGACAATAAATAGCTCCGCCACGAGTATCGAAACGCCGCAGACAACCGCCAGCGTTCGGTGCGCCCAAAAAGGTGCGCCTCGCGGCCCCAATGGCAGTCGATTGGCGAGTACCGGCATTACCCCAGGCAGTCGACGTGCCAATACAAGGGTCAGCCAACAGAGCGCGAGAGACCACCACAGTCGGAGACCCTCTCTACCCCAGATCCACCCATCCATACCCAAGAGAATCGTGATCGGGACCAGCAACGAGAATCCAAACCAATGCGGCGTGCGCGCAGGCCTCGGAGGGTTGATTGGCACTTTCGGTTGAAGCGCTGCTGCGAACTCGGGAACTGCCGTGATTGGGTACCAGCGGTCAGCTCCGGCCTGCCCTACGGAACACTCGGGTCCGATGTGGCCGCTTGCGATCGCCCGTACGACGTCAATCGTTGGCATCGGTCCGAATGGCTGAATCCCGGGGCGCGCGACGTACCACATCACGCCGACACCTACGGCCGCACAGCACGTACCTTTAACATCGTGTTTTAGCGCCCTCTCCCGGGCGACTACGGAGGGGTGAAGGCCACTACCCCGCAAGGCCTCCTCAACGCGATTGGGCGTCGAATCGCCGAGCTTCGTCGGGCCAGCGTGCTCGGTCGCAAAACACGACCTTGGATTCGCATGTGGACTCCTTATTGATAGAAATGAAAATGTGCCCAACGCATCGGGCGCTCGCGAGCATCGCCTGCCGGCGCTGCCTGAGCGGAACGCTAGACAGCGTCTAGTTGGATGCCGTCAACTCGACGGCTCGCCGTCATCGTGGCTGCCCTCGACGCCTCTTGAGTGCGCCATATACGGCGTTCATCACCTCGAGCAATAGGCCAGCGTGCCGCCGAAAAAAATCCGTGAATGCCTGCATTTGGCAGTTGCGCCCCAACGAGAGTCGGAGCTCCTCCATGGTTCTTATTCCGCGCTCGTCACCAGGTTTGCGGTGTTGCCAATAGCACCAGCCATGCATTCGGCTCGGTGTTTATCAATTTCGGCGCTTCGGCGAATGACAAGCTGATTGCTGTCGGCCTTTTCTCGGGCGCCCTATCAGCCCTAGCACCCGGCCACTTCAGCCGTCCGAGCCGGGAAATCTATCGGCTGGATTCCCCTCCGGCCCGCCAACGCTGACTCCTTCGGCAAGCGCATTCGAAGCGCCTGCGCGAACCTGCACGTCGATCCCCACTCTCCGTAGGATCCGCGCGGTGAACTCTCCGCCGCTAAACCTGGACGCGTCAATTGGAGCGCCCGTCGCGATCTTATAGGCGGTCTGCAGCACGCGCTTTGCCGGGAGCTCGTGTCCGTCATTCGACACGGTGTATGAACATCCGCCGCGCCCGACCCCTTCGCTCGCCAACTGCCTGCACGCCTGTTCGACGTGTTCCTTCTTAATCGCCTGAAATCCTGCGCGCACCGTACTCGACCGCCTCTCAACCATGGGCTTTGTCCACTTGGTGGTGGAAGTATACCGGAGTCACGCGAAAGGGAAGCGAGGCCCAAGCCTGTGCAATTGGTGCTTGGTTGTGACGTGACATTCCTCGGATCCTCGGCGACCTCCTCCGAAGCGTCACCCAAACGGCGGGGGAATATCGCGTCATTCCCAACGTTTGGGTCAACCGGTCAGAGAGGATAGGGGGCTCGGTCACCGTTGCCGCGGGCGCGACGACACTGAACATCCGTTGACGTCGCGTGGGACCTCAGGCAGGGTGTTACGCAACGTGACGGTGCATAACTCCCCGGCCCTAGGCGGCGCGACACTGCTAATCGACGGAACCCTGTACATAGCCGCGGGCGAGGTGATTCGCTCACTTGGCATCTCCCGTCAGACGCTATGGCGATGGCGGCATCAGGGTCGAATTCCAGCTGGAGCCAGGTACCGCGATCGCGTCCTCGTCTTCACGGACAATGAAGCGGAACAGATCCGAAGCTTCGCCAAACGAATCGTACCGGCAAAGTCATCGGGAGCTGCAATTCGAAGAAGGAGGGACGCTTGAGCAAAAACGCAGTGGTACTACTCAGTGGCGGCCTCGACTCCACAACTGTCCTCGCGATCGCGAAAACGGAAGGCTTCGAAGTTCACGCGTTGAGCTTCCGATACGGTCAGCGCCACGAGGCCGAGCTCGTCGCTGCGGCACGCGTCGCTCAACGCTTCGGTGTTCGGAAACATGCGGTTGCACAGATCGACTTGCGCATGTTCGGCGGGTCTGCTCTCACCGATGACATCGCGGTCCCGAAGGATCGTCCCTTGAGTGAGATGTCGAGCGGAATCCCAGTCACCTACGTTCCTGCGCGTAACACGGTTTTTCTTTCCTTCGCACTCGCGTGGTCTGAAGTGCTCAATGCCAGCGACATCTTCATCGGCGTGAACGCCCTCGACTACAGCGGGTACCCAGACTGTCGCCCCGAATACATTCAGGCATTTGAGCGCATGGCGAATCTGGCGACGAAGGCGGGCGTCGAAGGTGGAAAACGGCTGCGTATTCATACTCCCCTGATTCGCATGACCAAGGCCCAGATTATCCAACGAGGGCTCGAGCTTGGTGTGGACTATGGCTCGACATGCACTTGCTATGACCCGAATACATTGGGAGAAGCCTGCGGTCATTGTGATGCATGTTTGTTGCGCCTGAAAGGTTTCGCCGAAGCAGGACTTCGTGACCCCGCCCCGTACTACGAAACGACGCCGGCATCCGAGAGCATCGCATAGCCCGCAACATGGCCTACTTAGTCAAAGAGATTTTTCTCACGCTGCAAGGAGAAGGGGCAAACACAGGTCGACCAGCCGTCTTCTGTCGTTTCGCGGGTTGCAATCTCTGGTCTGGCCGCACGGAGGATCGACACAAGGGTCCCGGGGGATGCTCGCGCTGGTGCGACACGGACTTCGTTGGCACGAACGGCTCAGGTGGCGGTCGGTTTCAGAATGCGACCGATTTGGCTGCGTCAATCCGCCGGGCGTGGACCGCTCCGCTTCCAAAGCCGCCGGCCAGGCCGCTCGTCGTGTGCACCGGGGGCGAACCGCTATTGCAACTCGATGTTGCGGCCGTATCGGCGCTTCATGTCGAGGGATTCGAAATCGCCGTGGAGACGAACGGCACCATTGTGCCGCCGCAGGCCGTTGATTGGTTGTGCGTCAGTCCGAAGACGGGAGCGCAATTGCTTGCGCGGAACGGATCCGAACTGAAGCTTATCTTTCCGCAAGATGGTATCGATCCTGCGCACTATGAAGACCTTGATTTCCGGCATTTTTTCCTCCAACCGATGGACGGACCTGAGGCAAAACGCAACACGAAGCTTACAGTTCAATATTGCCTCGATCACCCCAAATGGCGGCTCAGCCTCCAGACTCACAAATTGCTCGGAATCGCGTAGAAGGACATGGAGATATTCAAGGAATTCAGTTTCGAAGCCGCGCATCGCCTGCCCAATGTTGCAGAGGGTCACAAGTGCGGCCGATTGCACGGGCACTCCTTCCGATGCGAGGTTCACGTTTCGGGAGAGCCTGATTTGAGGACGGGTTGGGTAATGGATTTCGCCGAAATAAGGACGGCCTTTCTCCCGATACTCGAGCAACTCGACCACCACTACCTGAACGAGATCGACGGCCTTTCGAACCCGACAAGCGAGGTGCTCGCGCAATGGATCTGGCATCGATTGAAGGTGACGCTGCCGGGTCTATCACGAGTCTTGATTCGTGAGACCTGCACGTCGGGCTGTGTTTATACGGGGGAGAGGACATGATGATGGAAGATGTTCAGGGCCGCTCCGACGAGCGCGGCGTCGAGATCAAGCAGGTAGGCGTCAGTGACCTCTCGTATCCCATTGTGGTGCTCGACAGGGCGCGTGAGCGCCAGAACACCATCGCTCGCCTCTCCATGTCAGTCGGGCTTCCCCACCACTTCAAGGGAACCCATCTGAGTCGTTTCATCGAGGTGCTCTCAGCTCACCGCGGAGAGATTACGATGCGAACCTTGCCAGCCATCCTTGAAGAACTCCGTCGCCGCCTCGACGCGGAAACTGCCCGTGTTTCGTTGACCTTCCCTTACTTTCTGGAGCGGCGAGCGCCTGTCACGGGGGCTGCAGCGCTGATGGACTATCAGTGCACCTTCGTTGGCGAAGCAAGTGCGACAAGCGCCGACTTCCTTATGGGAGTCACCGTTCCCGTCACGAGTCTCTGCCCATGCAGCAAGGAGATAAGCGAATACGGCGCACACAATCAGCGCTCATACATCACGACCGAGATTCGCAGCGCATCGCCGGTGATGGACGCCACGACAATCGTTTGGATTGAAGAACTCGTGGAGGTCGCTGAGAGCGCATCCTCCTGCCCCGTATATCCGCTGCTCAAACGCCCGGACGAGCGACACGTGACTATGCAGGCATACAATAACCCCAAATTTGTCGAAGACATCGTTCGTGACGTTGCACTTCGGCTTCGCGACGATCGTCGCATCGGATGGTTCCGAGCCTGCGCCCGCAGCGACGAGAGCATCCACAATCACTCGGCTTTTGCAGAGGTCGAGTGGAAGAGAACCGGAAGTTAGGTCGGCTGGTACTGCAGTTTCCGGACGGTACCCGTTCTGCAGTTTTTCGATGGACAGGGGGTGGGGGCTGCGCTAGCTCTTCGCTGCAGGGCCCGCTAGAATGGGGCCGGCGCGCGCCGTGAAGAAACCTCTCCTGATCATTGCTTCATGTACCGACCGAAAGCGCCTGCCTGCTCCGATGGCGTTGCGTCTGCGTCGGTACCGCGAGGCGACGCTGGCTGCTCGTTTCGAATCGTGGTGGGAAGCCGTCTGCGAATCTAGGTCTGCGGCCCTTCCTGCCCAGACCCTGTATTTAGGCGATCACTGGGCGGTCGTGCGCGATCTTCCTGCCGTCGCAGAGATTGCTGGCTGGAAGGCACAGATTTGGGTTGCGTCGGCTGGCTATGGACTCGTTCCCACGGCCGCGCCTCTCCACCCATATGCTGCCACCTTCTCTCGCGGTCATCGGGACGCGGTTGCTCGAGCGACGACCCCAAACGGGAGGGCCGACGCAAGGACTTGGTGGTCACTACTGGGATCTGTCGGCGGTCCCGTCAAGAGAGCACCGCGTCGGGTCTCGGACCTTCTGAACGAGAACCCACGTGCTCACGTTCTTCTCGTTGGTTCGGAAGCGTACATCCGAGCGCTTGAAGAGGATATTCGTGAAGTCTTGCACCAATTGCGAGGGCGTGACGCTCTCATGGTTGTCACCGGAGTGGGTGTCAACTTGTCACCCGAACTCAAAGAAGCGTGCATACCTTCTGTAGCCGAACTTGCGCACCATTTGGGAGGCTCGCTCGTTGCGCTCCACGCTCGTCTCGCCCGCCGCATCCTACAGGACGCACCCCGGACGGGGCTGGAAGCGTCGGAGGTAGGCAAGGCTGTTCGACGTCTGATTCAGCAAAGCCCAAGACGTGCGCTCTTCAATCGAGAAAAGATGACCGATCGTGAAGTGACCAACTTCATCGGTCGAAGTCTCAAGCAAGATGCGATGGCTCCTCATACCGTTCTGCTCCGCCGGCTTCGCGATTCTGGCAATGCCTGCGAGCAGAAGCGGTTTCGCGATCTTTTTGGGCAAGTCCGGAGGAATGCGTGAGACGCGTCTCGCCTGGAGCGACGGTCATCATTCGACGACCTAAGCTATCGCCTCCGCCATCTGAAGGGCGTTTATCCCGATCCATCGTCGTACGTCGGAGAGCCCTTCGCATATTTCAGGAAGCTGACCATCCTGTCTATTTATTCACATTGCGAGCCGATGAACTCAGCAAAATCGCGGACATCGTTCGTGCAAGCCGCGATAACGGCGGTGATTTGATTGGCTACCAACGTCCGGAAGTGCGAAAGCACGTTGCGAACATTCTTGAATATCTCAACAGCAACAATGGACAGGTGCTGTTTCCTAATTCGATCATTCTGGCCATGTCATCTGCCGTTCGGTTCACCTCTACAAGAGGGCCAAGAGTTGACGGCCAGGGTCTTGCTGCAGCTGGGACTCTTCAGTTCACTGTACCTAGGGAAGGAGATCCCAAGCCAGCATGGATAGTCGACGGCCAGCAACGTGCGGTGGCTTTAAGCCGATGCAAGCGACGAGACTTCCCAGTTCTGGTTAGCGCGTTCATTGCCGACGACATTGAGACGCAACGAGAGCAGTTCTTGAGGGTGAACAGCACTAAGCCGCTCCCGCGGGGACTGATTAGCGAACTCCTGCCCAAGGTGACAACCGTGCTCCCCGCAAACCTCGCTGCGCGTCGAGCTCCCGCGGCTCTATGCGACATATTGGCACGAGATCCAGAGTCGCCTTTTCATGGACTTATCCGTCGCTCATCGGGAACGGCCAAACGGAGTCCTGCGGAGGTCGTGTCCGATACGGCGCTCATGCAGGTGATTCAGGAGAGTCTGAGCTACCCTTCGGGCTGCCTGTTTGCCTATCGCAACTTGGCAACCGGCGAGACCGACTTTGATGGTGTACGACACCTACTCTTTGTGTACTGGACCGCCGTTCGGGAGACCTTTCCCGACGCCTGGGGGAAGCCTCCTACGCAAAGCCGGCTCATGCACTCCGCCGGGCTAAGAGCGATGGGCAAGTTGATGGACCGCATCATGGCAACCGTGGACATACGCCGTGCCGACGCCCTGTCGCGAGTACGGAAGGAGTTGGCGGCGCTCAGATCGATCTGCAACTGGACATCCGGACGTTGGGATCCGTTGAATGGGTTGCGATGGGACGAGTTGCAGAATGTCCCGGCGCACGTTCGGATGCTTTCAAATCTGCTGCTCCGTGCCCACATGGTTCACGCAAACGGGGCCGCATGAAATATTTCCTTCCGGACAGCCAAGATCTTGTCGATCCGACATTCGATTTCGAACGAGAGCGGCGCTCCAGCACACGGATGCGACAACGCGACGACGAGTATGCTCATGAATTGTTCCGCGACCGCGCATATGACGGACTCCTGGTATCGAAGGGCATCGTTGACGGCTTCACGGGGTCAGGCGGCCGCTACACCCTGGCCCAGCGACATCGATTGCTCCGTGCCGGGGCTCCGGAGTTCTTTCGAACCGAGCGTAGCGTGTGGGGCGAGTTGCCAATCATGGGTGACTGCGGTGCCTTCACGTATGTCAGAGAGAAGGAACCGCCCTACAGCGTCGACGAAGTCATCGCCTTCTACCTTGATTGCCAGTTCACACTTGGCATCTCTGTAGATCACGTCATCCTCACTTTCGAACCGAAATGGGACGGCGCGGGAAACGCATCCAGCGCGCCAGACGACGTGCAAGAACGACAGCGTGTGACCCTCGACCTCGCACGCGATTTCTTGCATCGACACCGTCGCAGCAAATTACCTTTCGAGCCACTTGGGGTAGCTCAAGGATGGAGCCCGCGCTCCTATGCGCGCGCCGTGTCAGGCCTGCAGAAGATGGGCTATCGATACATTGCGGTCGGGGGAATGGTGCCGCTGAAAACGCCTGATATTCTCGCCAGCCTCGCCGGTATCGCTGATGTTCGTAGAACGGACACCCGTCTTCACTTGCTTGGCGTAACCCGCACCGAGCAGATGTCGAAATTCCTCGATTTTGGCGTTACGAGTTTCGACAGCACCTCGCCGCTGCGGCAGGCCTTCAAGGACGACAAAGACAACTATTACACCCTCGATCGAACGTTCGTTGCCATTCGCATTCCGCAAGTGGAGGGCAATCCGAAGTTCCAGAAGGCGATCTCGTCTGGACGTGTCTCACAGGACCAGGCACGGCGCCTCGAACGAGCGGCGCTCGATGCAATGCGGAAATTTGAGGCCCGCGAGCTTAGTGTGTCAGCCGTTCTCGAAGTACTACAGCGATACGAGGATCTCTATGATCCTGGCAGCAGTCACACAGAAGCGTACCGCGAGACGTTGACGGAGCGTCCGTGGAGCAAGTGCTCGTGCGATGTATGCCTTGCCCTCGGACATCACGTTATTCTATTTCGCGGCGCGGAACGAAACCGTCGTCGGGGGCTTCACAATATTTGGACGTTCTATCGTCGGATCCAGCGCGATCTTCATTTGCGTATTCAGAACGGAACGCCAAGCAAGAGACTTAACGGACGCCAAGCAGCGACCATTCCTCGTCGCAAGACGGAAGCGAGAGTGCCATGAAATCCGACCTTCGACTGCCCGCTATTGAAGTGACCCAAAGCTCTGGTCGGGTTCTGTATTGCTTTGCCGTTGACGGCAAGCAGGTCCACAAGTTCGCAACGATATCGCGTGTAAAACGCGACACTGAGGGGACCTTGCTCGGTTATCAGCGCCCCGAAGTCCTTTCGCATATTGAGGAAATTCGAACATATCTTGAGAGCGATGCCCCGCTCGTTCCGAATGCCGTCGTGCTCGCATTCGACTCGCGAGTAAAATTTCGAGCAACAAAGGGCGCAACTTCGACTGCGTACACCCGCACCGGCGAAATTGTGATCCCGATCGACGAAAAGGCACCCGTCGAACAGCTTCCAGGATTCATCGTCGATGGGCAACAGCGGCTAGCTGCGATCCGGGACGCCGACATCAAGTCTTTTCCCATCTGCGTGAGCGCGTTCATCACGGACGACGTGACGCAGCAAACGGAGCAGTTCATCCTGGTGAATTCGACGAAGCCGCTGCCGCGTGGGCTCCTCTACGAACTCCTGCCCGGTACGCAGACAACGCTACCGACACTGTTGCTTCGCCGCCGCCTTCCAGCCTATATGATGACGCGACTCAATCACGATGAGGGTTCGCCGCTCAGGGGCGTGATTCAGACACCTACAAATCCAACGGGCAAGGTTAAGGACAACTCCATCCTAAAAATGTTGGAGAATAGTCTCAGCGACGGCGTCTTGTACCGAATCCGTCAGGGCTGCGGCGAGGGTGACGTGGAGCCCATGCTGGAGGTGCTATCGTCCTTTTGGGCTGCCGTAGCACGCGTTTTTGGTGACGCTTGGGCGTTGCCTCCGAAGCGCTCGCGCCTCACGCATGGGGCCGGCATCGTTTCGCTGGGTTTCGTAATGGATGCGATTTCGGAACGTTTTCGCGGGAAGGGAATCCCCGACGAGAAGACATTCCGAAAAGACCTCACCAAACTGGAGCCCATCTGTCGCTGGACCGATGGGTACTGGGATTTTGGTCCTGGACAGCAGCGCAAATGGAACGAGATCCAGAATACGACGAAGGATATACAGCTCTTGGCGAACTACCTTCTAGTGCAGTACAAGGCGCTGGTCTGGAACCGCGCGCCAAGCGGGAATGGACGAGGCAGACAATTGGTGTTGCACGGAGCTTAGCCCCCCTTTCGTGACCATCGAGGATTCAAGTGCTCCTTGATGGCGGTCAAGATGCTTGCGCTTCCGCCACCCCGCGCATAGAGCGTTGGGCGAGATTTCGGCCGGTTGGCTTCGATGTAGAGCGTTGCCGCATGCTTCGCTACCGCCGTCGCAAGTACGAAGATGTCGGTAGTCGCCGAGGCGACGCGCAGCGCCGGTGAGCCACCAACTCGGTCACTGAACACTGTGACTTGGACGCCAGGGCAAAGCTCTCGTAGGGTTGATTGAACTCTGCGGAGCGCCGGCTCACGGAGCGAGTATAGAGCGATGGTCTTCTTATCGAGTGCGGTCCAGATGGAAGTTGTACCAACCGCCTCCTCATCGGTAGGTTGCTTGCCTACAGTCTCTGGCAGCCCAAGCTCATCTGCGAGTCGCCGAAAGAGAGCCCACTGTGCAACATCGATCCGTCGATACCAGCGCTGAAAAATCGCCGCGACTCGAACGACGAAGTCCTCACGTTGCCCGACGTCAGGACAGGCTTCGTTGAGGAATACGTCTAGCGCATCGAGAGCTACGTCTGCGATGGAAGGGCTCTCCGCCGATTCAAGTGCCAAGGTTATTTGGCGGACGATCTCCCCGTAGTCGGTAGGTGAAACGCCAAGTTGAAGACGCGCCTCCACCGTACGAAGGAGGGCGCCGATCTGAGGCGAAGAAGTCTGGTCGTCGAGGGCGATTGTAAGGAAGAGATTCTCGTATATCGGCCTCAATCGGGCATCCGCACCCTTGGAAAGAAAGAACTCGAGAAGGTGCGGAAGCGAATCGCGTAGGGCAACCTGACCCCACGACGGCCGATCAGCAAGGACCAAGTCTGCTGTCTCGAGGATCGCTTCTGCGTCGGAAACCAGAGCCTCGAGTGGCCATTCCCTGGCTGCGGCTTCGGCGACCGCGACGGCAGACTTCCAGGGATCAGAACCGCCAAGACGTCGAAGCCATGAGGCCCAGGAGGAAGGAATGTCGGCGGATGGGGCTCCTCCTGCAAAAGCTGGAGGTTCCGCGGGAGAGGCAAGCGCGTGGAGCGCATCGCGGATTCGTCCGAGGACTGCATGTTCTGTCAGGCGGGTCTTCTCTGCATCGGAGAGCCGGTCCACTGAGGCGAGTGCGACGCGTGCAGCCGCCAGAGTTCCCATGTCGCGCGCACAGCGGAGCAACAGAGCGCACCCTTCGAATGATGACGAAAGACTTGCAGCGAGCTCGTATGCTCGATCAATGTCCGCCGCGGCGAAGGCCTTCTTGGCCTCAACAATAGCGTCAGGCAGCGTCTGACCGACCGCCTCTGCGGGCACAGTATCTGCGAGGGCAGCCAAATAGGAACGACGCTGGTCGTCCTCGGCATATCCTGCGAGAATCGTCTGAACTAGCTCATGCCGCGGAGTTTCAGACGCCGATGAAGCCAGTAGGAAACCCGCATCGATCTCGTATCCCGAGAGCCCCGCATAGGTCCGGAACAAGTCCCGGAACTGCGGAAAGATCTCGGACCGAAAAAGTTCGCGAGCTTCGGTGATTCGCGATCCGTCTTCGAATTCTCGGAGTCGTGCTGCGTACACCGCCCGAATCAGCGCTTCCGTAACGCGGCGCGGTCGCGCCATCACCAGCAATGAGCCGAGTTCGGGAAGAACGAGAATCGCGTTCCACTGACCGAGTGCGGCGAGCCGTCGGACCTCGAGAAAAAGAAGGTTGGTTGCCCCGAGTTGGCCGGACGTGCGGAGTTCTTCGATGCACTGGGCGGTCGCCTGACCATCCTTGGCCATCAGAGCGTACTCGAACTCGCGAAGAACCCGACCGGCGGCGCGGAGCCGCCGAGCATTGCGGACGGGGCGCTCATCTCGCAAGCGCATTAGCAAGAGAAGGCGTTCGCGCGCGGCGTTGAAGAGATCGCGCTGAGGCACTTCGAGGCGAAAGGCGCTGCTTCCGCAACGCGACAGGACGGCCGCCTCCACCCCATCAGACGGGTCGAGGTTCGTCGGAAGTCCTTCGAAGTCCGAATACGATGGTCCGAGAAACGCGCGGAGTTCGTCCCTGGCGACGCGAGCGAAGCGCGCAGAAGCGCACAAGACGTACCATTGCACGCGGCCGTCGTCCTCGCGGACGCGCGGAAGCACAAGCAGGTCGGGCGCGCGTCTCAGGTCGTCAAGAAACGGCCCGAGCCGCGCCTTCACATCAGCCGCAAGTGAGCCGGAACGGATTGCATCCCAGCGAAGTCGGTTCCCGGGGCCAAAAAAAGCGGCTTCGAAGCTCACGCCGCTCCCCCGTATTCACTTCGGAATGCGAGTCGCAGTCCCTCGACACGGCTGCGATCGGTCTCGAACACGAGCATCTCGGTCAGGTGCTCGATCCCGTTGTACGTTAGGTTCATCGAGCCAATCAGCGAATACAGATCGCCGACGACTCCTTTCGCGTGCAGGTCACCTCGTTCGTGGAGAACCAGACCGCCGCCGCGCCGCGCATCTCCGAGTCCATCGAGCACTTGGCGATTGCCTGAATCCGGTCGCGTCGCGATCACCACCTGCGTGCCTCGATTCAAGAGCTCTCGAAGGACGCGGCTTAGACGTACCTCGCTGCGCGGAAACTCGGGACAAAGGGAGAGGAAATCGCCCGTGGCATTGTCAAGGACTGGAACGTCACGTAGCCATGGCGACACGATCCAGAGGCATCTGCTTGGAACAACGAGCTCAGTCGCAAAGATCGTTTGCAAAAGCTCGCGCACAGAGTTGCGGGCGTCCGCTGAGGTCTGAAGGAACTGGCGCGTACTCATTGAACCGCCTCCGGCAGTTCGATTCCAGCACGAATTCTCTGGCCGTCCCTATGGACTCCTGTGAGACGGGCGTGAACGAGGAGCGCCTCCGAATCAACGGGATCCGACGCGACACGCAGGAGCGCTGCGACCAAGCTGGCGGCCTCCGACACGGGAGCCACGAGTTCAACGGTACCGTCCTGCACCAGAACCCGGCAGAGTTCCTCAAACCAAGTAGCGCTGGCAAGCACTACCTCTCTCACCGGACGCAAGACGGCCGTGAGCACGAGAAGACGATCGCAGTCCGGTAGTCGCGAAAATGAACTCGAATGACGGAGAGCTTCCGCGCGGACTTGCGCCCCTCGAGGCCAGAGCATCCCGTAGAGTACACTGTAGCGCCAGATGGCCCGCGTCCGATCAGAGTCACCCGCGGGCGTCACTCCGAGTGCTTGTTCAAGCGCTGGATCCGCACTCTGCACAAATGCGAGAACCCGCGCGTCGATGTCGATGCCGAGGCGCTGCTCCGTTTCATTCCAGGACCGCACCGCGGTCGCAAGAAACGCGTCCGTCTGCGCATTGGTCCCCGGCCGGAGCAATCGTGTGTTCACTGAAACGAGAAGGGTGGGCGTTGGGCAAATCCCCCTGCGCGCAAGCTCGCTCCGCAACGCACGCAGCGCACGGGTGCTGCCCTCGTGTGAATCTGCTGTGCGGACCGCCGTGAACGCCGCGCCGACCGCCGCGTGCTCCGCGGCCCCAGCCGTAACGATGTCGAGCAGGCGCTCCAATTCGAGCCCCACGAGTTCGAGGTCAGAGGGAGCCAGAGCTGCATCCAGGAGGCGGAAGAACCGCCGCGGGTCCTCCGCGTAGCGGGCCATGAACTCTTCCAAAAAACCGCCACCCCCAATCGTCTCTTCTGTCAGCCAGATTTCGCCCGCATCCCCTATCGCAACGTCCGCCGGCGCTTCAGGCACTCCTGCGTCGAGGTCGATCACGAGCGCTCCCGGGTCCATGCGCGGGCACAGGTTCTGGGCGGCATCAACGATCGCCGAGGCGAGCGTAGAACTGAACCGAGCGCGCAGCCACATCTCCCAGTCCGAGTTGGGCAGCCCCCACAACACGCGCGCGGCGTCGTGCAATGCCGCGTTCGTCCGATCGAGATTGAGGAGTTCCAACAGTTCCTGAAGGCGGCGCGGGACGGCACCATCGTCGCCCGTCGATCCATCGCCTGAATCGGTCGAATCGACATCGGCCTCTGCCGCCGCCTGCAGGATGGTCTCTAGAACCTCCGCGATTGTGGTTCGCGAATTCCGAGCATGCACGGCGGCCTCAGCCTGTTCGAGCGAACTCCCCGTCCTCAGCGCCTCGGCTGTGACCGTGGAGAGATACGCCAGCGCCAGCCACTCGCGCTGGAAGCCGTTCGCAACACCATCCAAGAGTGGTGTTGTGCGCACGAGGTCCTTGAAACGCGCGGGGCGTAGGCTCCGTAAGAGGGGCTCATCCCGGGCACAGAGTTCGCAGAGTCTGTGCGGAAAGGCGAACCGGACTTGGACGCCATCCACGTCCGCGACGAAGCCAAGTGCAGCCGGTTCCGTGGTGCCCTCGGCACTCGCGCAAACGAACGTGAGAGCCCGTTCCACCTGTCGCTGCGTGCCTAACCCTACCGAAGCAACTGCGCCGGTCGCGAATCGGCGAACTTCAAGCGGCAGACCAAAATGGTGAGTGTGAAAGCGGAATGGTCGAAGGATAGCGGTCCATGGCGATCGCTCCGGCGCGTCGACCTCGTGTCCCTGTCCTGTCTGAACGATCTCTGCATGCCAGGCGAGGAACGCATTAGATGACTGTTGGACATTCAGAGGTGTCACGGCAACGTCGAGCGCGTGTGGCCGGAAGACCGGGACGGTCGCCACGGCGCCTGTGGTGTCGCGATATGCGAACCTTCCCAGCTCCTGACGATCTGCAGCCGGGCAGAAGCTGTCAATGAGCACGTCCGGCGTCCCATCCGGAGCGATCCAGTACCGTTCGCCACCGTGCGAAACGCCGAAACGGCGAGACACCCGACCGGGAGCGAACTCACGGAGTGCTTGAGCCAGCGGCATTGGTTCGACGCGGGCTGCAATTCGTCCAAGTCCCGGAAGACGAACGGAGACCTCCGGCAGTTGCAAATCACTAAAGAGCGTGCGCGGGACGAACTCGGGAAGGGGGGCCCGCGGAATGTGCGACTCCAGAACCTGGCCACCGGCAGTCGCGCGCCGCCACCCGCGCTCGAGACGCCTTAGCAGCGTGGGAACTGCTTCGGTCAAGATGGCACGAGGTGGCTCCCACAGCAGCGCGGAGACCTCGTCCTCGTTGATCGCCAGCGACCGAGCTAAGAACAACGATAACTCGCCCCGGGCGGCTCCCTGCTCGAGGAGGGCTCGTAGATACTCCGCATAAAGCTCCTGCCGCGCGCGAACGGATTGCGAGAAATTGGCGCTCTGGATCGCCTCCGCTGGCTGCGAGAAGTCCGTCCAAGGATCCGGCGTCTGGCTCGGAGGTAACCTCCGAGCCAGCCAGTCCAATAGGGCATAGGTCGCTTGCATCCGAAGCACTGCCCGGTTCCCGATGGGCAAGTGACGAGGCGGGAGGTGCGGCGAGAAAAGCTGATCATAGGCCTGATAGGCGTTACGATCGCGGCCGTAGTCGGAGAGGACTACAATCGTCCACGGGCGCATATCCTGGCGGCGCCCCGCGCGACCCTTCCGCTGAAGGAATGCAGCGGCACTCTGAGGCGCTTTGTGCTGAAGAATCGCGCCTACCTCGGGGTCGTCAAATCCAACCTCGAGAGCGGACGTGGCCACGATGACCTCCGCATTCGTATCAACGCCTGCGTCTTGAGAACTCGTCCGACTTACTCGCACGCGAGACGCTGGCGCAAGGACATGCCCGATCTCTTCTACGAGCGACCAATTCTGCCCTGCGTCGAGACGCTCACGGGCATTCGGAAGTGTTGTCGCGCGGAGGTTCGCGAGCGAACCTCCCGCACGCCTCGGGTTCGGTCGGCCGAACGAATCCCATCCTTCAGCGTCGAGGAGGTTGTGATACAGCCGGTTGATGATGTCCAGGTTGTCGGTGAATGCGAAGACGCGACTGCCGAAGGGCGGCTGAGATCGGGCCGGCGCAAGCACCCGGCGTAGAAGCATCAGCGCTTGGATGGTTGTCGAGAGAAGACTTGCACCGGAGGATGGATCGCCACGCAATGCGAGCATGTACTCGGCGCCCTCAGCGCGCATCTCCGACTCTTCTGGAGACACTTCGCTTACGTCCCCTGGCCCGACGCCCACCAATTCCGCAAAGAACTGCGGTGCATCGGCAAGCGTAGCGGAGAGTCCCACGAAGTGAGGCCGCGCTTCGGACGCTCGGCGCCACCGACGGAGCAGAAGGGCAACATGCGCGCCGTGGACACCTTCATAGGCGTGCGCCTCGTCAAGCAGAACGAAATCAGGGCGCCGCTCTGATCGGATGCCGATCCCAAAGAGTCGGGCGAAGCGGCGCGAAGACAGCCGCTGATTTAGCATTTCCGTGGACGTGAACAGCACGTCGGGCGGTTCGGCGAGCATCCTTTCTCGGGTCAAGCGGATCTCATCGGCTTCGATGCGCTCATCGCACTTTGAGCCCGAACACACGAGACGTTCGAAGTCGCGCTGCGCATCGGCCTCTGGCCAAACCATGGAGTCATTGCAACGAGGGCAACGCACGAAAGGACACTCATAGGCGGCGGCGGTACGGACCGTGACACGCCGCCAGACGGGACCCCGACCGGGCTCCAGGATGGCTCGCGCTGTCCTTGGAACGTCGCCGTAGAGCGCTCCGATCACCAACTTCCTTTTGCCCGACGCCTCGAGAGCCGGACCGATGCGGCGCGCATTTGCGAGAGCCTCGCGAAATTGGTCCTTTAGAAGCTCGTTGCGCGGATAGAGAGCGAGGCACTTTGTCCAGTACTCGCCCGACAACCGCGCAGCCATTGCGGCGTAAGCTGGAAGGTAGAATGCCAGAGTCTTGCCACTGCCCGTTCCTGCGCAGACGACCGTTCCGAGAGAGCGGTCGGCCGTCACCCCACCAAGCACACGGCCAATCGCTCGCACCTGAAATCTTGCAAGAGGGCGCTCTTCGGGCGTACCGGCGCGAACAAGCGCACGAATGATCGCTTCTTGAAGCGATGACAGGGGTACCTCCCGACGCACAGCGGCAACGACATCGCGCGCAACGACCTCTCGCCTTGGATACATGCGATGGCGGATAAGCAGCCGATAATCGGCGACGAGTCCCGCCGCCGTACGCCAAGCCGCATTGCGTGCATCTGGGAATATCTGTCGAAGACGGCAGAATAGGCGCACCGTTTCGGCCATGCGAGTCCGATATCGCTCAGTGTTCGGCACCTTCCACAGAAGATTGTCGTCGAGAAGTGCTTCGAGGAGTTCCCAACCCGAGTCATATCCTCCGGGGACCCCGCGTGTTCCGAGCGCCGCGAGGAAGTCATCGGCCCGCTGCACGAGTTCGTCTTCGGAGAAGAAGCCGTCCACGAGGCCCCAGGTAAGCAGCGACTCCTCGGCCCGCTCGATGACTCCGAGAAACTCCAGTGCGTGCTCGTTCACGGCCATTTGCACTCCGCACGCGTTAGCGCGCGACCACCGTTACTCGAACGTTCTTTAGTTGATCTCGCTCTTGCAGCCAGGCTCGGACCGTCTCTGTAAGCTTCTCGAACGGAGCCCCTCCCTGCTGTCGCGCCGCCCTGAAGAAATCGAGGACCTCTTTCGGAAATTCCTTCGGGTTCAGTTCGTCTGCAAGCTTCCGCAGTTCGTCGCGCCGGTCCAAGAAGCTCGCGAGTTCGTTGGGCGCCATCTTGCCCGGCTCACTTCCAGCGAGAATAGCATCGCGCTGCATCCGGATTCTATCCACCTGACTGGCGTAAGCCGGGATGAGCGCAACCTGCTTCAAGAACGCCTCCTCGATCGTGGGGAGGTCTCGCTGCACGGACTCGAGCGCCTTTTCAACGGCGGCCACGACATCCTTTCCAACCTTGTCGATCGATCGCTTAAGGCGGCTGTAGTCTTTGCCGCTCTCGATTGAACCATCGGCCAAGGTCTGCTGATATTCCTGAAGCGCAGCGAGCGCGCCGGTCGGATCCGGCATCTTCGTGTTGGTGACACCCTTCATGCGAAGTACGCGCACCCTTCCCAGCGCAGCGGCAAGCGCCTGATGCACTTCTTCGAGCGCGCTTGCGCGCTCGCGAAACCCTTCTGCCTCCTTGTGAGCACGTCGGAGCGACTCATGCTTCTCGATTCGCTCGCGCAGCGTTTGGCGTCGGTCGAGTAGTGTCATTATCTCGGAGCTCCTTCAGAAGTGCTGCCAACTCACTGAGGGCAGAGGCGACATTGGCCTTCGCCTCAGCTAAGGGGTCTTCACCATACTTCATCGCCTCGCTCTTCAACTCCGCGTCCACCGACACCACGAAGTCGTCATAACGCGCCCGCAGTTCCTCGCAGAGGCGCGCGACAGGTTCATAACCGCGCCCGAGAATCGCCAGGACGGTCCCGCGAGGGGCGTCGTCACCGAGTCTGGCGGCATCTTCCAGCGCGGCCATGACCTTGGCGGTCCTGAACTCCTCAATGAACTGGAGGAGTCGCTTGATCTCCAATCCCCCGGTGAGCCCCGCCGCCTTCGCGCCTTCGACAGTCTCCTTGAACTCGCGCACGAGGAGATCCTTGTTCGCTCCGTCGCCCAGCCACTCCAGGATCTCGCTGCGCCAGAGAAAGAGCCGGCGCTGTGCCTTCGAGGCAGCGCCACTCAGCTTCCTGAGTTCCGTGTAGGTTGTCCGGAACGGCGCGACTTCTGGCACGCCGCTCGGATTTGGGGGGGTAGACGTAAACTCCCACGTCCTGATCGTTTCTTCGATCGCCGGTTTCAACCGCACAAGGTCGATCGCGTGGACCAAATCCGCCTGGCCCTGTCGAGCGCCAACGAGGTTCAGCAGGTGACCGGTCCACGACAGCTGCTCACGTGACTCCTTCTCGCCCGTTCTCCGGCATTTCCGAAGACTGTCCACGAAGACAAGCCAATCTGTGGCCTCCGAGTCGGTTGGCGCTCCGCCACGGCTAGTGGGTGCTTCTGGCGCCGCGGTGAAGAGCGCCTGAATCAGCGCACCGTGATCCTCTCTCGAAGCGCCATCAACGCCCAGCGCTCTGGCACCGATAAGCAGGCCCTGAACGATCGCGGGGGCGGCATCCCACTCTGCCCGAAAGTATCGGGCACGAATGAATGCCCGTGCTTTCGCTGCGAGGCCGTCAAGCATCGCTGCATACCTCGGCAGATCCTCCTCACAACCCTCATAGTCCCACGAGCCGCGATGGACATCGTGGAATCTCACGAGTGCCATCAGGGCCGCGTGCGCCCGAGCGCTTCTCGCTTCGTCACCAAGATCGCTCTCGGCACATACGACAACCATTGCCTGGTCGGCGGTTCTACCGCTGTGGCCCGCCGCATTTGGAATGTAGACCCATTCACTAAACCACCTGCTCCAGGTCGCTGTCTCCCTTGCAAGCGGCCTGAAGAGATCCCAATCCCAATCGATGTAGTCCTTGAGCGCCTCGGCAATCCATTTGCGGAGTTGATTCGCCTCTGCTTGCGGGAGTTGAATGCCAGCCCGCCACTGCTCGAGCGTCTCCTCCCACTTCGCCTCGCGGGGATCCCTCGGGCGGGACCGTCCAGGCGCCTGTTGTGGCGAAGGAGACTCTCTTACCGGTACCGGCTGCGTAGGCGCAGGTTGCGGGGGCACGGTCGCACGTCCAAACAGTGACTTGTCGAGCCCGAAGGCGCTGAAGACGCGTGGTTCTATTTGGGCGATCTCGCCTGGCGCGCCCGGGTACCCGCCCCAGTAAACAAGGAATCGAAGATACCGGTCCAGTTCCGCGGGGCGCACCCGTCGCTTCACCTCCTCGGCGACTCGCGCGGGAAGACGTCGCCCGGTTGCGCCGAACGACGCGGGAGGGAAGCCCTCATTCTCGAATAGTTCGCGATGAACGAGTACCTTGTTAATTACATTCTGAATGACAAAGCGAGGATTGTAGACAAGTCGGTTCGCTTGCAGGCAGCCCTCACGACCAAGCTCGTCGATCGAATACGCATTGAAAGGGAACAACTCGTAACCATCCGACGATGAACCGAATGCTTCTAGCGCTGCCCGCGCCTCAGGCTCGATGCTCGCGGCGAAAGCGGGGACCCAAGTCTTCGGGACGTCAGGTCCGGATGATTGGCCATAAACCTCCTCCAGCCTCGTTTGACCAGACCGAGCCGCATTCAAGTACGCGCCGACGAGGCGTTGGATTCGGCCCAAAATCTCTTCTTCGGTTCCCGGTTCATCCGGAATGCGATATTCGATGTTGGCTCGGGTGAGGACAGTGGCCGTGTCCATGTAGCCGGTGGTGTAAGCAAGTGCAGTGCGCATCGTGCAAAGCACCTGGCGGCCATCGCGGATCGCCTCTTTGATGATCACTTGAAGGAGTTGCTTCTGAAGGCCAGACAGCACCGCGAAATCTTCGACGAGCAGGACGAGTTCCTTCGCATCGCGAAGCAACTCCTGGCGAACGGCATCGAACAGATCGGAAACCGTTGGGTCCAGCCGAAGCAAGCGCTGCTTCGCATCATCCAACGCCGCATTGAGAATTCGAACGGCTGCGAGACGCCGGTCTTCGCGCTCTAGATGCCCGATTGCCCTTGCTTCAGCCCGTCCAAGAGCATCGCGTTCGACTCCGTCGCCGAAGATCAGATCGTTCGGAATAAAGAGATGCTGACGATCATCCTCCGAGCCTGCGGCACGCCCCTCGGTGAGTTGCTCGACCAGTCGTTTGACGACACCATCCCCCCCGTCGGCAGTGCGTACGAAATGCTGATCGCGGAGTAGTTGGTTGCGGAGCAGCGCCGGGAGCATGTCTGCACGACAATACGCGTCCCGCTCCAGCGCATTCTTGTCGGCTGGATTTGCGAGCAGGCGTGCACGAGCCTCTGATCCCATTTCGCCCAGCGTGTGGGCAAGCATTTCGCAAAGGAGTCCCGCTGCTTCTCGCGGGTCCAGTTCTTGTTGGGCACGAACTAGTTCGCGCCGGTATTTCTCGTAGGAAGGAGCTCGAACTTCATTCAGCAGAATGCTGATGACGCCTTTCAGACTCGTGCCTTTCGGAATCCGGATGACGACGCGGCGTTCAGATCCAGGCATTCGACGAATCTGCGCGTCGAGCCACCGGATGACGTGTGACTTGCCGATCCCAGAACTGCCAACAATCGGCAGGATGACACGACCCTCCGACAAGTTTTCAGCAACAAATGCGCGCAGGAGTTCGTGCTCGTCGCACTGACCAACCCCCCCCCCTTCACTACCGATGATACGGCGCTCGAAACGCATCGGTTGATGGACTGCCAGAGACACAGCCTCGCTGGAGGCTTCGGCATCCGTCTTCACGCATGCCGCGACGTCCTCTTGGCGGGGCCAGTAACGAAGCAACTCTCTTGTCGGCATCAGGAGACTCCCAACCGGACGACGTGGCTTACCGGTCGGAGTTCGCGCCCCTCACGGCCAAGTAGAATTCGTTGAGGGGCATCGGATCGCGCTTCGAGACGCAGATCTCCACGCGCTTCGAGCGTGAGCATGGCAGCGGACAAGCACGGCGAGATCTGATTGGTCCTCTGAGTGCGCCACGGTCGCCCAATCTGGCTCTGAACCGCAAGTTGATAGCGACCACCATCGAGGACAGGCAGCACATCAGATAGGCGCGTGAGGAATTCATCCTGGGGCAACTCGACTGTACCGACGAAGACATCCTGGATCGCGAAGCGAACCGCGAACGCCGAATCCAGGACAAGCCCCACCTTCGCGGACCATGCGATCCCCAGGAAGGATGCCCATTCGGCGAACCCAGCCCAGCGAGTGTCGTTCGCAAATGGTCGTGGCTCGACTACCTGAGCTGCCTGCAGCGATTCGACGCCTCCTTTATACTTGGCGGGAAACGAGTATGGGTCCTGCGTAAGCGCCCAGGCTGCGGCGAAGGTATAATCTGACGCCTTCGACTTTTCATTGTCGTCGCCACTTTCGCCGCTCAAGGCCGGGTTGTTCTCCGGTGCGAGGACGAGGCGGAGAACTGCAGAGCGAAGGGCATCGATGTCTTCCACCTCGATGGCGGCTACAGTGGGATGCAATAGGAGCTCCCCGTCGGCCTCGTGGAAGAAACCGAGTTGCTTCCAACGGGTGAGCGTTTTGCGCGCCATGTCCGGCTTGCCGTCCGGAACGACCGAAGTAGGGGCGCACAACTCCACGAGTCGAGACTCCGATTGTGGTCCGTAGGCGACCAGCGCTCGCCGGAGTGCAAGGAGAACGCTGAGGAGTCCGTCAGAGGGTCTGTTGAGGATACTCATGCTTCAAGCCTCAAAAGGAGATCCTCCACCGTCAGGTGGCGGGTGACGTCGAATAGCCGCCGGGACGGTCGTTCGGGGTCGCGCAAGTCGCGTGGGAGGACAATGACGTGCCGCGGACGAAGGGTTCGCATGATGCGCTCGACCTCGCCCGTAGTCGCATCCTGCTTGGTCAAGAGCGTTAGGCGCGGTCCCCGCACCTCTTGCCCAAACGGCTCGCTTGTCGAGCTTGCGCCCACGTCAGTCCGAAGGAGGAAACGCAGAGGAGAGCGCGCAGCCAACTGAGACCAGTCTTCATCACGAATGAAACCACGGGAGAGGCACAACTCCACGATCCCGCCAGACACTGCGTGCCGAAGAAGGTTGAGCACCCGGTCATGCCACCGGCGCGACTCTCTTGCGTCACCGACCTCCATGTCATATGAAATCCATGAGCGGGCCGCATCGTCGGAGCACGGTGCGAGAGCGCGCTCGAGACTGACAGAAACGACTGCGGCTGTTTCGACGATCGCGGTTACCTCTGGGTCCGCAGATGAAAAGTGCACGCTCCGGGTCCGCCTGGTCACTGGGCAGCTTCCCTGGAGGCGTGGCGGTCGCACGGGAGGATCGGCGAGCGTGTACACGTCAGAGAAAATCTCCGCAAGGGGTCGCTGAAGATCGCGGAGTTCGCGTACGAGGCGTGACGCCTCTTCGTCTGCCGCGCGGAGTTCGGTTCGCCTGCGCGCGACGACATCATTCCAGTGCACCTTGTCGGAGTGGCGAGAATCGCGGACGCAAACAGCAACCTCTCGCGCGAAACGGACGAGTTCTTGGTGGCGGCGCGACTCGAAGATCTCCTCATCTTCCCCGGCACGCCGCTCGATCGCCGGCGGGGCATGCGCCGCGAAGGCGATTAGCCCTGCACGCGCCATGAGCACCAGCGTTCGAAGGTTCCATGACGCATTTCGGACCCCCGTATCGGGGATGTCGGGCGGCCTATCGTCCAACGACAGCAGATACGAGCCTTCAGTGCCCGGCCGGCGTCGTACCCACATCGCTTCCCACCGCTCAAACGCCCTGTCGACGCTGATCAGTTTCTCCTCTGCAAGCCCTTCGGCGGTGTGCAGATCCTGAGGCGTGCTGACGAGCAGGGCAACTGCAGCGTTTCCGTCGCGCCCAGCGCGACCGACTTCCTGATAATAGCGATCGATGTTCTCGGGGAGGCACGCATGCACGACCGAGCGCACTTCGGCTTGATCCACGCCGAGCCCAAACGCTGACGTGGCCACGACGACGTCGAGGGCGCACGCCCGCCAGTCACGGAGTATCGCCTCCCCCCCTGTGTCCGCGAGGTCACCTCCTCGGACAAGGCGGACACGGCGAAAGCCGGCCTGACGGAGGCGTTCGTACCAGTCCGCAGCGTGCTCGCGAAGCGTTGTGTAGAGGATCAGCGGTCGAGGAAGGTTCCGGAGCGCCTCCAGGATGCAATCCGCGCGGTGTGACTCGTTCGCAGCCGAGTGCAGCAGGAATGCCGGCTCCGGACGGAGCGCCAACTCCGAGACCAACTGGAAGCCGCCTTGACCAAAGAGTTCGCGCAACGTCTCGAAAGACTCCTCCGTTAGAGTCGCACTTAGGAGGAGCGTCCGGAAGCCCGCGCCTAGCGGACACGATGCGAGAAGAGCGTCTCTGAGTCCCGCAATGCTCTGGAACTCAGGACGGAACTGCTGCCCCCACTGGCTCACGATGTGAGCTTCATCGATGGCGAAGGTTCGGAGCCGGCCCTGTCGTGCCGCATCGAACAACGGTCCGCGGAGAGCGCCGACTGCAGCCTCGGCCGAGACAAAAACGATCGGCAATGCTCCATGTCGAATTCCGGCTCGAATGGCGTTCTTCGCCTCGTCATCAAGCCCGCCGTGGTAGGCGAGTGCCAACCCGCTCCACAGCTTCCCCTGTTCGTGTTCGCCGAGGAGCCTGCGAAAGCGCTCCTCTTGATCTCTTGCAAGGGCCACGGTCGGCACAACGACGACTGTGAGGCCGCCCTCGGCCGCCGCGACGAGCGCAGGAAGCTGGAAGGCAAGCGTCTTTCCAGCGCCGGTCGGCAGGCTGACCACGATGGTCGATCCAGCCGGCATCAGAAACGCGGCACGGACCGCTTCGCGCTGGCCGGGCGAGAAATAGTGCAAATGCCCCGTGTACTCCGTTACCCTTGGGTCAGCGAGAATGGCTCTAGATCGTCGGCGAAGCGCCTCTCGAACTGCCTCGTTCACGACGTCAGCCGCGTCTGCGTCGAGCCAGGCAGGTTTCCAGGGGCCAGCACGTACCAGAAAATGCTCGCTGCCCGCCGTCCTCGCATCACAATTAAAGAGCCTCCACATCGACTCGTCGGGCCATGCGATTCCTCGCGGAACTCGCAACTCGGGATGTTCTCCACGCGCTAGGTGACAGCGAAGCATCCCCTGGCGGAGAAGGGCGGCTAGATCAGCTGGCCCGACGGCACTCTTCGACTCCCTGAGTGATCGAAGAGCATCCTCTACACGCGACAGAAATGAGTCTGTTTGTGGCGCATGCGAATCGCCCGTGTTCCCAAGAATGAGTTCCTGAAGAGTGCGGAGGGGCGCAATCATTCCTCGACCCACGCCGCCCCGGACAGGAGGATCGCCCCTGCTGAGTCGACCCGAAGAGACGGCGACTTCACGCCTATCGCAAGCGATTCTGCTAGTTGTCTCTCGAATTCTGCCGCACATGCCTCCGCTTCACGTGCTGAACCGACCAGGCGCGCAATCCGGCTTCGAAGCGCATCGTCGACGGCCAAGGCACGTTCGTGGAGTTGGCGCTCATAACGCAGACATCTACCTCGAAAGCCGTCATCTGCCCGGAGCAACCGCTCCGCCGCATCGCGGGCGCGACCGCAGAGACCTCCCCAATCCCCCAGTGGAACCAACGTGTCGACCTTCATCCAACGCTCGACGCGTAGGTTTGTGTCGTTTCCGCCGCCCCTGCGCTGCTCTCGGCTATAGGGCAACTCGAGCATCGCCAACAGGCCAGCGTCCTGCACCGCGTCCAGATCGGAGTCGAGCCAAACGGTTCTGTACTCGATGGGGAATACCTCATCGGCCCGCCGCCGAAGCGCTTCGGCGGACCCTCTGTGCGGCTCTGTCATCTCACGCGCCCGTGCGATGTCCGCGGCGACTACGAAATCGAAGCGGAAGAAGACCTGCGGAGAGGCCACGGCGCCCGGTACGTGTCGCCACATCGCGAACGCAGCGCCACGATCATCCGCACGGACGAGGTCTTCAATGGCCTCAACGAAAGCGTGTCCTACTCGAAGCAGTCCGATGCGCCCATCCTTCTCCGCAGCAGCCCGTTCGAACGTGAAGGGTTGAAAGGGCAACTCGGTCATTGATCGACGAGCCTCAGGATTGCGGTCGACGCACGAAGCAAATCGCGCTGCGGTCTCAAGCAGAGGGACGAGCGTCGGCCGGCGCGGATCATGTGTGTAGCGAATCGACTGTCCTTCCGTTCGACGCACAAACTGGAGGCGAGTCACGACCCACGAATCGAACGCATCTTCGCCGTCTTCTTCGGCCGCCTCATCGGCCGTCGTGAGCCTCTTAAAGAACTCGTCGTCGCGCTCGGGATCCGCTTCAATGGAGTCGAGGGTCTCTTGCGCCCGGATACGCCGCAACTCGGCATCGACTCCGGATTTCGCGTCGCGCATCCGAGCCGCTTCCGCATCGATCGCCGCCGGTCCTTCGGAGAGCAGGCGCGCGCGAATCGTGGCCGTTGCCTCAAGCAGGACGTACTGAAGCGGTGCTACCGATCGATCGAACACCCGCACCGTGTCGGTGAGACAAGCTAGCCATGCACGCTCGTAGGGCCCACCCGAGGTGAGCACGACATTTCGCATGCGACCGCGTGCCTCGATGCGGTCCACGCGGCCAATTCGCTGTTCGACGCGAGCTGGTTCGAGCGGAAGGTCATAGTGAACGATCGCCGCGCCGAATCGCTGGAAGTTGAGACCCTCCTCTGCCGAAGCATCACAGATGAGGAGGCGAAGAGCTTTCTCCTCTTCGAATGCGCGGACTCCTTCGCCGTCGAGTTCATGGCGAACCACGGCGTCGCCGCCGAGCTCACCCTTTAACGTGCTGGTGACGAGGTCGGCGACCTGCGGGTCGTCAACGAACACTACCACCTTGGCGATCACGCTATTGGCCTTCAGCCATTCTGCAAGGCGGAGTGCTCTAACGTCGGGCTCGAGAGAGGCAGCGATCAGCTTGCGGCACTCACGGAGTAGGGTTTCCTCGCCATCGAATGCCCACCCGGACGCGAGGAGTTCGTGCTCGCGTACGGGGAGCACCATCGGTCGATCGGATCGGAGCGCGAGGCGGGCGTCGATGCGGCGTACGAGCACGCGCGGATGAGAGAGAGCAGCCTCGACCCAGAGCCCAAACAGGCGCTCCCAAGACTTCGGCTGCTCGACGTCGGCCCCAGTCTCTCTTCCTGCTACTGCAAGTCGCCAGGCTTCGAGAAAGTCGAAGGACTCCTCCCGAGCGTGGTCTTCATGCTCGACCACCGTGGCACCCATTCTTCGAGGCAACTGATCTCGGACGCGAGGATCCTCTCGCCGAGTACGAAGCAAGCGGCGATGTAGCCGATAAGTCTCCGTAACGTGCGTTCGCAGAGCACGCAGCCCTTTGATGCGCTCTGCGCCTCCAACCTCGCTTCCCAGCAGCGATCGAACCGCACCGCACAATTCCATGAGCCGCGCGTCGTCGGCGAAGAGTTCACCCAGCCTGTTGATGGCCTCCTCGACGAATAGTGAACTCGCATCATCATCGAGGTCGGCGGTCGTCTCGGCGATGGTCTGACGGTCGCGAACGCGACGCCGAAAGGACTCGCGATCTTCCAGCCGATACCCATCTGGATCGAGTAGGTGCAACATGGCGAGGAAGCCGTCCTCTTGATGGAGCACAGGTGTTCCCGAGAGGAGAAGGACGCGCGGCACTGCTTGCGCCAATGTCCGAAGGCACTGGAAGAGGTGGCGTTCGCGAGGATCAGGGTCGAACGCCCTGAGAGCAGACCGATGGGCTTCGTCGACCACCAGCATTGTGAGTGTGGCGGCAGCATTGGTCTCTCCAAGTGAATCCTCACTGATCACCGCAACGGGGCCTGGTGGTGGTAAGCAGAACTTGCTGGCGAGCTCCGACTCCCACTGCTGTACTAAGTGCTTTGGTACTACGACCAGCACTCGAGCATCTCTCGGGCGGTCGATCACGTGTTGCCGGATGAGGATGCCTGCCTCGATTGTCTTCCCGAGCCCGACCTCGTCTGCGAGGAGGTAGCGTTCCACGGGATCCGCGAGGACGCGACGAACAGTCGTTACTTGGTGAGGAAGCAGTTCGATCGCAGAGCAAGCAAGAGCGGTGATACCGCCGAACGCCGCACGTTGATTGGCCAGGTACCGAACGATGTGCGATCGACCGTCGAAGAAGAACGGCGTATCCGTGATGCGATGGGCGAGGTAATCCGTAGGGTCCTCGATTGGATGGCCCCAGCGGACGTAGAGCTGGGACACAGGAACGCGCGCGTCATGCCCATTGGGAAATCGTACGTGATAGTGATCCTCCGTACTTTGCAGGGCTTCTGCACGGACAAGGCCGCCGTCCACTCGCCCAGCCCGCCATGCCAACTCCTTAAGGTCGAACCAGAACACTCGCGTTTGAGGTGAGAGTTCGACTTGGCGAACACTCACAAGCGGCACTCGAACTCGATGCACTCGCGGTCCGGCGGGCGACACGAAATACTCGATGTCCGCTTCCGCACCATGGGTCTGGGCGAACTTTCCAAGACCGTCCGCGCTCGCGTCGACCTGAACGAAGACTCCGGTGGGTAACGTTCGGAGCGTCACCCCCTCGCGAAGGGAGGCAGTGAGTGCCTCAGGCATGATGTATGAATCCCCCGGACATGGACCCTTCGGAAGGCTATCAGCAGCAGCAGCATCTTGCCGGAAGAGTTCTTCTGTCATGCCGGTCCACTCGGAAACTGCCGGTCTTGCAACAACTTGCGCGCGATCGCGTACGCTGTGAGTCACTTCCGCGGGGAGCAATCGCCCCACTGCGGGTTTCGCCTATCGTGCGCAATGAAATATTGTACGAACCGGCCCTTCCAAAAACTGTACTCGCGAGCATGCTCGAGGAAGTGCGGTCGACGCCATCGCCTTTGCCGTCGAGTGTGACATCCGCGTCTTAGGACGTGGTGGCGAGCGGCAAACCGATGACGTGCAGGTTCACGCGTCCACCCTCGGAAATTCTCTATCGTCGGCGATCACAGGGTTTGCTGACACACCCTGCGTGCTGATGCGCGACGCGTCGCGCGCGAACGCGGAGCGCGTGATCGTGACCCCCGGGAACGGATTGCGGATGCCGGATGTCCATGCTCGTGATGGACTTGCTGTCACGCCGCAGCCACAAGGGCAGCGCCGTGACCATTCAACGTCCGGTGGTACCCCCCTCCCGAACGGAAGATCCTGACGAAGAACGGGCGAAATGAAAACAACCCGGTTCCGCGCCTTCAGCCGCAACCCGATTGACGCCGCTTTTTCGCCTCGGCGCGCTCGCGACTGGGCGCCCACTGCCAGTGAGGCGATTTTTGGCTATTCGGTCAACTCGCCTTCGGCGCGCTTGTACGTGACCATCGTCGCGTATACCTGATTCAACTGCAGCGCGAGGTCGCCGAGTCTGTTTCGTAACTGATCCAATTCACCGCTTTGTCGCACACCCTCGCCACCGACCGTCAACACGTTCAGATACTCTCGGTACGCACTCTGCAAGGCCAGAGCGCCCTCCTCGATGAGCAGCGGTCGGTCGTCATCCTGACGCTCTTTTGCTTCCCAGATGTACTGCTCCGCGAGGACCACATAGCTTTCGATGATCTGTGTGCGGGCAATCGTCGCCATCTCTCGTGGCGTTGGAACAGGTAAAGCGCTCATGTTCATGGGGACCCCTTGTCGTTCTTATCTTCCTTGTCGACCGCATCTGACACGTCATCCAGATCGACGGGCCCGACGTCGGTCGTAAATTGACCGTTACCGGCAAGCTCGTGAATGCTCGGCACTCGTCTGTCGGAGGTCGTCAGCGCAACCCGTCGGAGCTCGTCTAATAGGTGATCCTGCGGGTCCTGCACGCGCTCAATCAATTCCGTGGTGCGGAGCCCGATCTCGATGTACGTGAGGCAGGTTTGCGCATCTCGGCGCGTGTGCCGGTGGACCCGCTCTGTTGCCCGCAGCACGGCGCGATCGCGAATTCGGCGGAGTAGGGCAGCCGGATCGTGCGTGTGAACGTCAACACCGGCCGCCAATAGCGCGACTTGCGCGAAGGGCGCGCCTTGAGGCAAATCGAGCGCCACTCGTCGAGCGTCGAAACGCCACCGTCGCGTAACCGCTACTGCTGCGGCTGCACTCTCCCGGCGAGCACACTCAATCTCTCGGTCGGCTCGGAGTTCGAAGACGACGCGGAGATCGCCTCGGGTAAACTCGGTGATGTCGAAGAAGGACTTGGCGAACGCGTGCACGGTGCCCGGTGTGACGTCCGCCCGTATCGGGGCGACAGCCATCGCGATCGCCTTCTCGGGAGCGCCGGCAATGATCAGCGCCTCGGCAACCTCGCGGGCGCGGCGGTCGGTCAAGAGCGCCATGGCGCGCTTGGCGCCCTCCGCGTCGTCGAAGAGCGCGGCAAGCCCGAGCCGCTCCTTGACCGCCCTGGAGTCGGCGCGCTGCCGGTCGGACCGTTTCGCCCTCGCAGAAATCTTCAGGTTGTTGCGGAGCCGACCGACATAGCCTGAGTCTCCAGGGTCGAGACCAAGATCTGCGAGCTTCACTCTTACGTCGTCATCACCAAGGCCATCAACGAGCAGGAACGTGAAGAATCTCCAGGCCGGACTCGAAAGGCAGAACGCTTCGCCTGCAGAAACGGCGGCTCTCGGCGGTGTTGTAGAGGCGTGCGTCTCCGCCTTCCGTGGTCGCCTACTCGCCATGTGTTCTCTCCACCGTCTGAGCCACCCGCCCAATTCGATCGATGGTTTCAGTATTCAGCATGGCTGGTGCCAGTAAGCGGATCGACGGTGGCACCGCCAACTGTTCGAGTGTCCGCGACGGCGAGAGCACGACGACCACAGCGGGCACCGTCACTCCATCGAAAGTGGCGAAGAATATCCATCGGCCGCGCTGCCTTTGCCGCTTCGCAAAGCTCGCCCCAAGCGCCGCCTCAATGTGGCGCACCACGCGACTGATTGTCGTCGACCTAAGCTGTACCGCACGACGCCACAGGATGCGACGCTGGTCAATGGCGATGTCGTTGACCAATCGTCTGAGTGCGCCGACTTCGCTTCGAGTAGGCGGCCGTGGCTCGCCCGTGCGGATCAGGCACGCACGCGCGTAAGCACGGCAAGGCGATGAAACCGAGAATTCGCCACACATTCAGTGCCCTCTCCGGGGCCCAGGCTTCACCGCTGGAGACGACGGTTGGCGAACCCACTGCCATCGTTCCAGCTCCTCCGTTAGCGCGCGCTCCTCGGCCAGCGCGTCGTCGAGCATTTCGCGCGTTGCCTGAAGGCTGACAAACCTCTCCTCATATGGAGCCTGCCTGGCGACGATGTCCGTCCTGCCCTCTTTGGCACTCAGCATGATTGAGGTCAGTCGATTCCTGATCTCATTCCAGAGCGCCAGCTTATAGGCCGCAAGTAGATATGCGCGACAAACCATGGAACCCCCAACCGCATTGTAGTGGGCAACAGAAGGAAAGAGAAGCCTGTCAACAGTTGTTCCGGTTCAGAGCGAAGAGCGTCGGACAAGAGGGGGCATCCGACAGGCTCGCTCGCACTCGATCCCAGTCGCGGTCGCGAGAGAGCACGCCGGACAGTCTTCTTGTAAGCAGAAGTTCGAGTCGTCATCGAAGAAAGCGGTTGCGCGTGCCTCGCTCATCTTGAGAGTTGGATTGTGGAATAGGCACTCCTTGAGTCCTCTGATCATGAGCTTCTCTCCGAGCTTGTCGTATTTGGCCAGCCTGCTCGGAAAACTGAGGTCGAAATGGTTGCATAGGAATGCAGCCGAGCCGCATTCCGCGACAATCGTGGGCAGGACCAACGTGATTCCGGCGAACTTGCCGGCGTCGGTCGTGTACAAGACCATCCTGCCAGTGTCATTGCCTGACACGCGGACGTGTCGGGCGCGGTAGTCAACCTGCTCGGCCTCCTCGAGAAGACGCCGAGACTCGAAGCAGCCATTTGCGCATGCCCAGAAAACCCAACCGGGATCGCTGAATATGACCTGCGGGAGCGTTTTGCCAAAGTGCCGACCGAAGTCGAGTCTTGTCCACATGAGATTCACCCATTTTCACTAGAGGAAGAGCGCAAAGGAAGATGGGGGACCCAACGTTTCGTATCCCGCGTCCTCCCGCCGCCTCCCGCGGAGGCTCCCGCGAAGCAAAGCACCCGGAATTAAGACCATCCCTCCTTCCCGCCTGTGGATTGGTCCGATTTTGCCAAAGCTTTTGAATCGCGCGCTCCAAGTCGTTTGGTGAGAATGGGGACGAAAACCGCGCGGGAAGGAGGGTCGCAGTAATTGCAATGGCTTGCGACCGCGGGGAGCGTCGCGGGAACTCGCGGGAACGCGGGGGGAAGGCGTTTACGCAGCATAATGAGGCCCCACGTTCGACTTCACGTCGCAGGCCACCGGCAGGCCGCTTAATGCCCGCCCCAGGACAGGGGGGACCGAGCTCATGATCTGAGCGAGTCGGAAGCACGCCGCGACCCAAGGGCAGCCGGGGTCATGTGGTGATCGGGTGGGGCAGGTGCATGCCGGCGCCTCCCCCACTATCTCGTCATGCGCATGGAAGGCGACCTCAATACCGGCCCGTTCAAGTTCGACTGCCTGTGCGACCATCAGATCTCTAGCTGTGGCCTGCACGAGATTTTCGACCACCGTCTGCTCGATGACTCTTGTGCGGTATTGGCCGTCCGCAAAGCGCCGCATGTTCGGACCCGAAGCCTTTGCAGAGACGCCATCGCCCGCTGCAGCACTGGGGGCATACCAGAACGCTAGGTTCGGGCCGTATCGTCCGAGCTCCTGTTCGTATCGAACGGATCGGTAGTAGAGCCGTCGCCCGGTAGGAAGGTAGATGACGACGGTCGGCGCCACGCTCGCTGGTTCGGTGGTCAAGTAGATGGACCACTTTGGCGTAACGGTTTCCTTGCCCTCCACCACCGCATTGCGAAAGGCGCGGAACAGTTCCTTGCGAAGCGCCCTAATCGCCGGAAATCGCTGCTGGTACGCACGGAAGACTTGCTCGATCACGGCGATCTCAGCCCCCGGCACCTCGGCGAGTACCCGTGACACGAATCTCTCCATTCCCATGCCGAAACCGAGCCCGAGCATCGCTTGCTTGCCGAGATCACGAAGGTGACCGTTTTCGCCGTCCTTCACGATCGTCAAATCGGGGAAGATGGGTTGAACAAACCAGATGTAGACATCAGCGCCAGAGCGGAACTGAACAAGCAACTCCCGCTCGCCCGCAACCCACGCTACGAGGCGAGCCTCGATCATGGAGAGGTCCGCAGCGACGAACCATCTGGCCTTACGGGGCACAACCACATTCCGCTCGTCGGCGAGTTCCGGGATTTTGGCGCCATTTCTGCGCTTGTACAACTGATGGATGTTGAGCTTCTCCGAATCGCGGTGACCTGCTGAAAAGCGGCCCGTGTGTGATCCGAAATAGTGGATGAAGTTGTAGATGATGCCCATTGGGACGGCAGCGTACGCTTCGAGCTTACCGACGGCCTTTCCTAGCGTTTGTATGCGTTCTCGAAGACGCATGAAGACCTGGAGTTCCGGATTGCTTTCAACCACGACCGCGAGTTCGGCATCACGTTTGTCGAGGGAAGGCAGGACGATCCCCCACCTTTTCAAGACAAAGCTCAACACCGCCCTGCGCTTGAAGAGATCTGTCGTGTTGAAATCGAACTTGGTAGCAAACTCCGACAGTGCGTTTGCGCGCATCGCGCTGAGCTTGTGACTGGCTTCCGCCGCAAGATGGATGTCAACATGCAGCCCGCGCAGGTTCGTTCTGGTCGTCTGGTCGTTGATCTCGAACTCGAGATCCAAATATCCAATATCGTCAATCGCGTGAATGAGGAGTTGCCGCGCAATTGCCGTATCGGTCGCGCAGTATCTGGCCATCTCGAGAAGCAACGATGGGTTGCGGAGCGTTTCTTCGGTGAACGGTGGTGCAGACAGTTTCGAATGCCCGAGAAACTTTGCGCCATTGTCGAGCGTGCCTTTGAGACCGAGCGACTTGACGTAGCCCTGGGTGTCGAAGTACTGGACGAAGTCTATTCCCCAATGAAGCTTCGCGACGAGACCGTCGAAGCCGACGTTGTGAGCGGCAAACATTCGGCCGTCATCAGCGGCGTTCGCCAAACAAGCACGAGCCGCATCGAGATCACGACCGTCACCGGCTCCGGCGTAGAAAAACTCGATTGCCCCGGCTCCGAGCGCTATCGATACACCGAGCACACGAAACCTCGCGTCCGCGAGGTAGGACCGCGTGCTCATCTTTGTTAAGGTGAAGTCGCGATCCGTATAGGTCTCGAAGTCCACGCAGACCGCTCGAGCAAGGGTGGGTCTCATGGTGACCCGCTCCCACCGTTTTTAAGCAACTCATCGTCGGTGAACACGAAGGTCGCATCACTCCCCGGGTTCGCCACCGCGGGGATCGTGCCGGGCGGCGCGACGGGGCCGTGCTTCCGGGAGTCATTTGACTCGTCCACGGTGGTTGCGGGGGGCGTCCCACATTCAATATTGGCTAGTCGATTCTTGAAATCATCTTCCAAGAGCAATGTGAAGTTGCGGTTTCCGCGCAGCAGCTTGAAGGCGTAGCTCTTGCCATTGATGTCGACTGCCAGGTATGGCCTGCGCCCGGCACGCACGTCCGAGTAGCTGGACTCGCGCATGATTCGCGTGGTTACCGCTCGCTGCTTGTCACCCCAGGTCGCGAAGAGCTCCCGGTACCCAGTCATACCGCGCATCTGGTCAATGAAGTACGTTAGTCTGTACGAAGGCAGCGCCTTCGCCTCTTTGCCTTCTTTGTCATCCCGTTGCACGGCCTTCTTGCGCTCTTGCTCCCCCTCCTCCTTGCCGTTGTTGGTATCAACAAATTCACGCATTGCTTCGAACATTTCGCTCAGGTCTTGGCCGCTCACCTCGGGCAAGGTCGCCCCCAGAAGCCGTGCGAGGGCGACGGGGATGAGGGGGCGCGTGCCGGTGTCGGCTTGGTGCCGATACCAGTCCGCCGGTTTCGACTCAATGAGCTTTTTCAGATGAAGCAAGAGGCCCGGCGCCGCTTGGCGCACTTCGTCGAGCACCGCGCCCTTTGAAATCTGGTCATCCATCTCCGCCACGGAAATCATCGTCGTACGGCGACTGATCTCCCGCCTGTCGGGGACATCCTCGGCGCTATCGGCAACGTAGACGAAGACGTTCGGGATATTTCGTTCGTTGCGATGAAGACCTCGGGCGGACACGACGTCCGTGCCGGAAAGCCGGATCAGCTCCTCCACAAGTCCAATTCTCTTGCCCGCCTCTTTGGCCCTGGCGAAGACCGCGCCCTGTGCCATGTCGAAACTGCGTTTGGTTTCCAAATCACCTGCGAGATTCAAATCGAACTTGGCGCGAACGCCGAACTTCCCGACCTCCTCCCAGATCATGGTCACCAACTCGGCCAGGTAATCCTTGCCACTACCCGGCGGCCCTACGAACCAAAAGACTCCAAGTTGCCCTACGCCGACATGACGGAGGAGTGGGGCAGCTATGCAGGCCACCAGCAGCAGGACGTCGTTCTCGGTCGAGAGCGGCAGTCGCCCGTTGCGATATAGTCTCAGAAAGAATTCGACGGCCGGCACCTCTGCGACCGCCGGCATGGTGAAGGGCACGGTGGCGACGATGACTCTCGTCAACGGATCGATGCTCCATTCTTCGTCAACGTGGGCGACCGGAAGGTCATATCTTGCGATCACCGCAATCCCCAGGGCTCGGAGAGCACCACGGTGCCCCATAACGGCCTTGTTCAGCAGGCTCGGCGTTTGAGGATCCCATCCAGCCACCCATTCGACCCCGTCCTCCGTTGCCACAGACAAGAGAGTCCAGGCAGCGGTCGAAGCGCATTCGTGTTCGTTTGCCCGCGCGTTGGGGCCACCCTCCGTGCAGTTCACGCTGAACCGTCGACCCGCCGCATCGTCGAAGGAAAGCGTGCTGGTGAGCTCGTTGAAGTACACGTACATCGGTCCGAGCTCGCGGTCCCCCAGCAGCCGCCGCCGATACACGGCGAGCATTTTCTCGGCCGGACCAGCGGTGTCGGTGCGCGCCTTCTCTCGTTGCCAAATTTCGAAGGCGGCTTCGCGTTCCTCCTTGGTCCAACGACACAGTTTGGTCAGGATGAGCATCCGTGCCGCCCACCCGACCGGAATATCCTTCAAGGGATCACATTTCATGATCTTCCTCGGCCAGCACTAGAAGATCAGCTTCGGTCCAACGCTTGCGCCCCGCACCGCCGTGGCCCCCGAGGCAAATGACGTCGATGGCGCCGTCGTCCCGTCGGTTCACGTACGTGCAGCGCGCATCGTGTTTCGCGCCCCCAGCGGGGCAAACGTCGTACAGTGCGTGGTCGCCAGGAGAATCAGGTACAGGAATTCCCAGAGTCGCAAGGTAATCGGCAACGTGCTGACGCTCTTCGGACGTTACGAAAGTTGTGCCGAGCGCGCGCAGAATCCGATCGGGAAAGGGGATCGCTTTGGGGTCAGCGATAAACGGTACGCCGTTCGAAAGGTGCGCCGCAAAGTCGACGAGCAGGATGCCCGAATCAGTTTGTCGCAGGCATTTCGGAAGCCTTTGGCCCTGGGACGGCTTCCAGCTGGCAGGGTCTCCGCCCTCGAACGACAGGGTGAGTCTCTTGCAGCATTCACTGAGCTGATCTGGGGCGACGGGGGACACTCCCGCGTACGCAAACTTGCCCCCATCAGGTGTGGCCCAGCACGCTGTCGGCGTCAGCGTGCCAGTCTGCTCAATCGTCGACAACGGGCTCGCTTTTCGCCCGTCCACATCAATAATGCAGCCGTACGCCTTTCGGAGACCGGCTTTGTTTTTGGAACAACGCTCTTGCACCCAGACCTGCGGATCCACAATCCTCGACGTGACCGCCTCATCCGAGACCGCGTTGATGACGTTCGCGATTTGCCGAATCTCCACCTCCATCGGAAACGTAAAGGGGCTGGCCATTCGCCCGAACGACAAGAACGTTTTCGGCTCGCCGTCGTTTCGCGAAAAGCGAGCGGCAACACCGGCTACGATTGCGGCCAGCAGATCGTCGTGAGCGAGGGAGCCCGCGGTCGTCACAGCACACCCTCCCAGCTGCAGCCGTGGTGCACTGCGCCATGGCCTCTGAGCCAATGAATCAGGTCGTCGATCTCGTAGGGCCGCCTGCAGGCGCGGCAGATTCCTGCGTAGCGCGACGTGATCAGTATGGGTCGGACCTGCTCGCCGCGCCTCCCGTCGCCTCGAGCCGCAAACGGTCTCAGAGTGCGTATTGCGGTCTTGGGTGCCAGTTGGAGGTGGTGCGCGGCTATCAACTCGGCCGCCTTCAGGGCCGCATTTCGAGCTTCGTTTTCGTTTGGCGAGCTCGCCAAGGCGAGTAACTTACTCACCTTGTCGATAATCGCCGAGGCCCCCGAAGTACTCACGACCGCCCCCGGGGGTTGCTGCCTCGAATATCCGTTGCTACATTGCTCATAGCTGCCTCCGGTCGCGCGCGCGTCAAGCTCCCCAGCCTCGCGCGCGCGACGCTCTTTCTTGTTCCCGCCTAGAGCGCCGATGGACGGCGCTGTTTGCAATCGTCGCCTCAGCGGTTTTCGCTGGGTTCCACGGGGGACACAGCTTTAGACCGAAGCCAATCGCCAAGCTCCAACTTCGAAAACCTCACGAACCTCGGACCAAAGCGCCTGTGCGGAATGCGTTTTTGCGACACGAGGGCGTAGATTGTCCCGACTCGCACACCCAATATTGTGGCGGCTTGGCTGCACGTAAGAGCCTCGTCATTCATACCCACCTCCCCAAGGTCGACCACCCTTGGCTATTCACGATTATCAGACCGTCTTCGTTTGATTCACCTGTTGCCTCGCGACAAAGGCTACAGGTGACGACGGCAGATTCTTTTCCTGCGCTGCGAGGCAGCAGGCCTGGCGAACGTCAGCCTCAATTGAGTCGCATTCGATACCTCGAGCGTTCGCGCGCACGGCGCAAGCGCTTGCACAATGATGCGACGAGCACGAGTGGGTCGCGGGTTCATCCGCCCGGACCGTCAACTCCAGCGACAGATGGGCTGTGTCATCGACTGAAGTGTGCTTCTTAGCCCTTCAACTGCCCTCTGCCCTCAGGAAACTTTCTCTTCGAGCTTCACGATCTCAGCGCCTGTCGTGCTCACCGCTTGTCCCAACCGGTCGTAGTCCGCGGCAAAGGCACCGGGCGCGAGATGTGCGTACCGCATTGTCATCGCTATGGATTGATGCCCTAAAATTCGCTGCAACTTGAAGATGTCTCCGCCTCGCATAACCCACTGGCTTGCGAAGGAATGCCTCAAAGAGTGGAAGACGAGGTACCGACGGCGCTTCCCATTCCTCTCCACCTCAGGAAATCTCCCCCGGTCGAGAACACGATGGAGCACTTCTTGGAAAATGCGGCCCGACGGCCCGAGCATGTTTCCATCCCGATTGGTGAAGACCAATCGACCGGGGTTGCGAAGCCGCCAGCCCCGGAGCAGCCCGAGTAGCGCGTCGAGAATCGGCACGTACCGCACGCGGCTC
>DATHEQ010000011.1:0-3121 GCA_035318505.1 Polyangiaceae bacterium
TCGCTGCCACTCACACTCCCTTTCGCGATATTGTCGGTGATTCTGTTCGGGCAGGCGCTCGACCTCTACAGCTTCCTGGGTATCTTCGTCTTGTTCGGGGTCGTGAAGAAGAACGCGATCTTGCAGATCGATCACACGAACCAGCTGCGGCTGCGCGGCATGCCCCGGCTCGAAGCCATCCTGCTTGCCAACAAGGACCGGCTGCGCCCGATCTTGATGACCACCTTCGCCTTCGTGGCGGGCATGATCCCCCTCGTGACGTCGCGAGGTGTCGGCGCCGGGTTCAACCGCGCCACGGCGGGCGTCGTCGTCGGCGGGCAAGTGATGTCGCTCCTCCTCACGTTGGTCGCGGTGCCGGTCGCCTACTCGCTTTTCGATGACGCCTCCGCGTGGATCGGCCGGCGCATTCTGTCGCGCCCCATCACGCCGCGGCTGTCGGTACCCGGCGCCATCGAAGCCCGCGAAGACGACGAGACGAACGGTACGGCTCCGACCGGGTATACGCCGCGCGCCGTCAGCGACTCGCACGGCTGAGGCGTCGCGAGACAAACCAGCAAATCCAAGCGGTTGCCCGCGCGACGCCGGCCCCATTGCCGGAGCGCGGGCGAGGGGCCCGAATTTTTCTGAAATAATGGGCGGCCTCGCTGCGAACACTCTGCATGCCCGAACCCGGAGCCTGCTTGGTTCGCCTCGAAGGCGCGACGCGCACCTATGACGCGGGGGATCTCCGCGTCGCCGCCTTGGCGGACATCGATCTGGCGATTCACGCCGGCGAGCTCATCGCTATCACCGGCGCGTCCGGATCGGGCAAATCGACCGCCCTCAACATCTTGGGAACTTTGGATCGCCCCACCTCGGGTCGGTACTTCCTCGATGGCGAGCCGGTAGAACGGCTCGACGACACCGAGCTTGCGCGCATTCGCAATCGCAAGATCGGATTCGTCTTTCAGGGGTTTCATCTTCTCGAGCGAAACTCGGCGCTCGAAAACGTGGAGCTCCCGATGATCTATGCCGGCGTGCCCCCGCGCGAGCGGCGCCGCCGCGCCGAAGCAGCGCTCGATCGGGTGGGGCTCGCTGAGCGCATGCACCATCGACCCGGGCAGCTCTCGGGCGGTCAACAGCAACGTGTCGCCATCGCCCGCGCCGTCGTCAACTCGCCGCTCCTTTTGCTCGCCGACGAGCCCACCGGCGCGCTCGATTCGGCGACCACGCAAGAGGTTCTCGCCCTTTTTTCCGAGCTCAACGACCAGGGCACCACCATCGTCATCGTGACGCACGATCCCAATGTCGCCGCCCACACCCGGCGCGTGATCACGTTTCGCGACGGTCACGTCGTATCCGACAGCGCGCATCTCCCCACCGTTCTTTTGCTGTCGCCGGAGTTGTCAGGGACTTCTTTGCCATCCCGTATCTCCCCTCGCCCCACTCGGAGCCTCGCTTGAGCACGCCCGAAACAGCGCAGCACCGCCCCGTCTCCCGTCTCCCCCACCGCAAGTGGCCGTACGTGACGATCGCGCTCGTTCTTCTGGGCGCGGGTTCCGCCTACGCTCTCTGCGCGCCCAAACCGGAGGTCATCGATCCGACGCTGGTCGTGACGGCCAAGCGGGCACCGCTCGCCATCGAGGTGATCGACGTCGGTCGCGTCGAAGCTTTCGAGGAAGTCGAGATCCTCTCCAAGGTGGCCGGGCGCGTCGCAGAGGTGCTGGTCAAAGACGGCGATGCCGTCAAAAAGGGCGCGCCGCTTATCTTGCTCGACACGCGCGACTTTGGTCGCGTCGTCGCGCGCGAACGGGCCCTGCTCGCCACGGCACAAGCGAAAGTCGGCTACGCGCAGCGTAACCTCGCGCGAAAACGCGAGCTCGCCAAGGAGGGTCTCTTGTCCGCGCTCGACTTCGACGTCGCCGAACGCGAGCTCGAGCTGATGGATCTCGACGTGCGCACCGCGAAAGTGACGCTGATCCAGGCCGAGGATCGCCTGCGCGACGCGCGCATCGTTGCTCCCGTCTCCGGCACCGCGATCCGCCGCAAGATCGAACCCGGGGAAATGGTGGTCCCCGGCGTGGAGTCGACCTTCGAAAAACGCGCGCTCCTCATGATTGCGGATCTCTCCCGTCTCGTCATCAAAGTCGAGTGTAACCAGATCGACGTCTCCAAAGTTCGCCTCGGGCAGCGCGTGACCGCGACCTTCGACGGGCTCCCCGACGAACGCTTCGCCGCCCACGTGCTGGAGATCGCTCCCGCCTCCATCAAGACGAAGGAGCTCGATGTCTTCCCCATCAAAGCCGAGCTCGATACGCCCGACCCGCGCATCAAGCCGGGCATGACGGCCGACGTCCGCATTCACATCGAAGAAAAGCCGAACGCGGTGACCGTGCCTCTCGAGTCGGTTCGTCACGAAGCGGGCAAAGCCTTCGTCAAGCGTGTCATCGACCAGGAGAAGAAGCGCCACACCGAGCGGGTAGAAGTCGTCCTCGGCACGCAGAATGACCGCTTTGCCGAAGTGCTCTCCGGTCTCAGCGAAGGCGAAGAGGTACTCCTCGATCCCCCCTCGGCCAACAAAGCCGAGAAGGCAATGTAGGGCGCGGGATCCAAGCCATGCTCTCCATGCTCTTTCAGGGGCTCAAAATCGCCTGGGGCTCGCTTTCCAGCCGCAAGGCGCGATCGCTTCTCACCCTGAGCACCGTCGCCATCGGATGTTTTGCCATCGTGCTCGCCGCTTCGCTGGCCGCGAGCGGGCTCGCAAGCCTAAAGCAGAGCATCGAGGAGCTTGGGGGCGCTCGCCTCATTCTCATCGAGTCGAAGCTGCCAGAGAGCGCGGAAAAGAAGCGTGCGCAGAGCGACGCCGAAATCGACGAGGACGACCGCGCGGCCTTGAGCCGGGACATGCCGCACCTCGAGACTCTCACCCATTACTCGAGCCTCGACGAGCAGGACGTGACCTCCGACGTCGGCTGGTCGTCGCGTGCCGATTTCGTCGCCGCCGATGAGAGCTTTTTCGACCTCTTTCACATGCGGGTGGCCGAGGGACGCGCCTTGAATGCCGACGATACGCGCGGCGCCACCCACAACTGCGTGGTGGGGCCCAAGGTAGCGGAAGCGGTGTGGTCCGATGCGGCGGTGG
>DATHEQ010000012.1:0-34129 GCA_035318505.1 Polyangiaceae bacterium
GCGAGGCGCGCTCGCAGCGCGCGCACGGCGATGTCGTTGGCGTC
This sequence comes from Polyangiaceae bacterium, assembly GCA_035318505.1. GTDB lineage: Bacteria > Myxococcota_A > Polyangia > Polyangiales > Polyangiaceae > DASWDH01. The sequence continues at coordinate 45 of DATHEQ010000012.1, forward strand.
GGATTTTCCGGCAGTGATGGCGCGATCCGCCGCCGCACGCGCGTCTTTCGGCATGCCCCCTTTGTCGAACGCGAGGGCGGCACGGCCGAGAGCGCTGGGGCCTCCTTGCTTCAGAAAGTACTGCGCTGCTTCGACATAGGACCCCGCTTGAGCCTGCGATTCCGCCCGCCAACGCTCGATGTCGCTGGCGAGGGGAGCCAGCTCGTTCTCGAGCCCGGCGAGCGCCGTCACCGCGGCTGCGTGGTCGCCGCGCGCCACGGCGATGCGTCCCCGCAAAAGACGCATGGTGGGCCGCGTCTTCTTCGCCTCGGGAAGGGCGTCGATCGCCGTCCACGCGTCGTCCCACGATTCGCGGCGAACGAAATCGATCACCGTCTTTTCGGCGTCCCCCGCTTCCGTCTCGTCTTCGGCGGGCAGCTCGCGGCTCAAGATTTTGGCCACCTCGACGGACGCTGCAGCGGGAGTGGCGCTCGAGCTCGCGGACTCTGTCACGTCGTTGGGCGGATGCTTCGAGCATCCCAGCGTTCCGAGCTGCGAAGCCGCGAGCAGAGCGAGAAGCGTTCTCACCGTCAACTCGGCACCGGCTGTCGCCCTTCGCGCACCCACGATTCGGTGAGCGGCCGAAAGTGCGCCTGGGCGCGAAGCCCTCCCATGATCGACGCGAGCCCCCATTGGAGCCGATTGACGAAGGTCGACTCGGGCGGCGGGCGAATCGGCTTCGGCAGCTTGGGCAGCGCGTTGCCCTCCTTGAAAATGAGCTTCTTGTGCCCGCGCACGAGAAACGCGATGGCTTCGCGCGCCACCTCGGGAGACCATTGAAAGAGCGCGTCGGAGGTGATCGGCTTGAGAAGCTCGATGGTGTAGGAGCGGTAAAGCGCCCAGCCCTCCTGGTCATCCGGGTCGTAGCCGAGCACCTCGGCGCAGGCCTGGTCGAAGGCCCCCCAGTCGCCGTCGAGTGCGGCGCGCATGTAGCGTTTCATGCCGTCGAGCAGCTGGTCGGGCAGCACTTTCACGCAGCCGAAATCGAGAAATGCGACATTGCCCCCGCCAAGAAAGCGGTAGTTGCCGGGGTGGGGATCGGCATAGAGGATGCCGTGCCGGAGCATCGAGCGGAACATGAACTGCCAAATGGTAACGCCGGCCTGGTTTCTTTCTTCCTGCGACGCGGTCTCGCAGAACTCTTTGTAGGGCAGCCCGCCGATGAGTTCGGCCGTGAGTACGCGTTTGGTCGAGAGCGAGTGGTAGATGCGCGGGATGACCACGCCGGGGACATCGGCGTTCATGCGGCGAAACGTATCGGCCATGGCCGCTTCGCGGCCGTAGTCGAGCTCGGCGAGAAAGACGTCTTTGACGTCTTCGAGCGTTTCTTTCGTGTGGTACTTGCGCAAAACGGGCGACGAAAATGCTTCGAGAAGCGAGAGGCTCTTCAGATCGTTCTCGATGGCCTTGTCGATGCCGGGGTACTGCACTTTCACGGCGACCGTCTCGCCGCCTTGGGTGACGGCGCGATGCACCTGGCCGATGCTCGCCGCAGCGAACGGTTGTCGCGTCCATGACGCGAAAATCTGCTCCGGGGCAGCACCCAAGTCCTCGCGCACCACGCGTGCGGCCGCCTCGGCCGATAGCGGAGGAGCCTTTTCCTGCAGACTGGTGAGAATGCGCTGGAATTTTTCCTCGTACCCGGGCGGAGCGAGGCCGTCGATGTAGCTTGCCATTTGGCCGAGCTTGAGCGGCACGCCTTTCATTTCGCCGAGGGTCTTCAACATGGCGTGGGCGGCTTTGCGCGCGTCCGCGAGCATCCGTTCGCGGGCCTTCTTGGCGTCTTCTTCGGTCCGTTTCGTGCCGAGAGCGCGCTTCGCGCCTTCGATGGCAATGGGCAGCGCGTGGGTGGAGAGCGCGCCGAGTCGCGCCAACCTTCCGAGTCTCGACGTGGGCGGTTTCGATCGCGGTTGGGCGGAAGGGGCTGCCGGCGGCGCGGGGGGCGGCTTACTTTCGGGACCTTTCGCCATGCGTAGGGTGGTTTCTAGCATTTTTCGCGGTGAGCCCACCGGCGGCAACGCCGAGTTCCGTACCGAACGGGCGGGGAGCGCGCGCTGGCGACGCGCAGGAAAGCTCACGCCATCGGGCTACGAGCGCGTTCGGGCCGCGGCAGTTCTTCGCGGTGCGAATGCGCTTCGCCGCGCTTCGTGCGTCTCGCGCAGCATCGAGTGCCTGAACCACGCTCAAGGTCGACGCACCATCGCGCAGTTCACCCCTGCCGCGATGTGAGAACGCGGAGCGGCCGCCGAAGGAACGCATCAGAGGGAAACGCCGAGAGATTTTTCGGTGTGACGGTGTACTACAACGAATTCCGCCGGCTGGTCGGACACTTGGGCGATCGCGGGGCGCGCTTTACGTCGATCGGGGACCAAAAATCGGAGGCAGCAGGACCCGAGCGGAGCGGAGCCCGATCCTTGCCGCTCGAACGGGGCTACCCTGAGAGCCTGGCCGAACGGAAGGGGCTAGGGATAGACTCGCTGCTCATGAAGACCGCTCCGCTCGTCGTTGCCGTCGTCACCGTGGCCGTGCTGCCCGCCGTTCTGTGCTCCTTCGGATGCAACAAGAAGGAGGACACGCCGCCCGCACCGAGCGCGACGGCTGCCGTCGTCGCGCCTCCGGCGACCGCAGCCCCCTCGGCGACGCCACTCTTGCCGACCCAGCCCACCATCCCGCTCCTCAAGACGATCGGCCCGCGTACCGACGCGGGTGTCACCGCCGGAGCGAAGAGCGACGCCGCGGTCGTCGTTGCGCGCGTCGACGCCGCGCCTCCACCGGTGGTGGTGGGCCTGCCCCCTGGTATCCCCACCATTGCGCTTCCCCCCCCGTCGGCGCTCCCCGGACTTGCTAGCAGCGTCGTCGGTGGAATCATCCAGCACCTTCCGCCTCCGATCATTCCGGCGCCGAATCCCAGCCAATGAGCCTCACCACGATTTTCGCCTAAATGTCCGTGCCCGCCGCCTCCGTCGACCTTCCGCTTCCGCGCCCTCTCGGCCGCTACACGCTGTTCGACAAGATCGGCCAGGGCGGCATGGCGGACATCTTTCTGGCGCGCGCACAAACCGAGCTCGGCGCGACGAGGCTCGTGGTGGTGAAACAGATCTTGCCGCGCTTGGCGGAGAGCCCCGAGTTTTCGGACCTTCTCATCACCGAGGCCAAGCTGGCGGCGCGTCTCGACCACGCCAACGTCGTCCAGGTGCACGACCTCGGCAAGGTGGACGGCGTGCTCTACATCGCCATGCAGTACGTAGAGGGGTTCGACCTGATCGAGCTGCTCCGCCGCTGCTCGCGCACGAAGACGGCGCTGCCCGTGCAGTATTCGCTGCTCATCGTCATCGAGGCATTGCGCGGGCTCGACTACGCGCACCGGCGCACCAGCGAGGATGGCTCGCCGCTCGGCATCGTGCATCGTGACGTGTCGCCTTCCAACATTCTCATCAGCTTGGAAGGGGAGGTGAAGCTCTGCGATTTCGGCATCGCGCACGCCAACGACGCCGCGCCGCACCCCGAGGACGTCATCAAAGGCAAAGCCGGGTACATGAGTCCCGAGCAAGCGCGCGGCGAACCGATCGACGCGCGCGCCGATGTCTTTTCGGTGGGCATCGTGCTGTGGGAGCTGCTCGCGGGCCGGCGCCTCTATCGCGTCGCGGCCGAAGGGGGCCCCACGCTCCTCGATCAAGCCAAGGCCGCGCGCGTCCCCCAGCTTGTATCGCGCGGTCTGCCGCTCGAAGAAACACTCTTCGCCATCGTGCAAAAGGCGCTCGCTTCGAACCGCGACGAACGCTACCAGAGCGCGCGCGAGCTCTTGCGCGACCTCGAGGACTACGTCGCCGAATCGAAGCTCATCGCGAGCCCCATCCGATTCGGCGAATGGCTCATCAACCGCTTCGGAGAAGACCTCATCCAGCAGCGGCGCGCCCATGAGCGCGCCGGGCAAGCACTCGAGGCGGGCCTGCCGGCCGCCGAGTCGGCTGCGCAAGCTGCAGCAGCAGCGGCGGCGCCGCCGTCGAGCGGGCGATGGACCGTCGCGGCGGAGTCGACCCAAGACGAACCACCCGCACCGCCTTACGAGATCCCCATCGTGCCGCCGTCGGACCGGCGCGGTGAGACCTCGATCATCGCGCCCATCGCTGCGCCGCGCGTTTCGGTGATCGGCAAGATGGTCTGGATCAGCGTCGCTATCGTCGCCGTCGCGTATCTTCTACTCTCGCTGCGCTGATGCTGATCGCTGACGTGGCGGTCCCGGTGCCGCTCGCGCACTCGTTTTCCTACGAAGTGCCCGCCTCATGGGAAAACCGGATAAGCCCCGGAATGCGCGTGCTCTGCCCTTTCGGTCCGCGCAAGACGCTCGGCGTGGTGCTCGGCGTTTCGGGCGGCGAGCCCGGGTTCGATCGCAGCAAGCTGCGGGCGCTCTCGGCGATCATCGACGACGAGCCGGTGCTCGCCCCAGAGCTGCTCGCCTTTCTCAAGGAGCTCGCTGCCTACTACCTTGCGCCCATCGGGGAAGTGTTGCGTATGGCGTTGCCGGCGCTCGAGCGTACGCAGGTGCGCGCTCTCGCGGAGGTGGACCCTACCGGCAAGAGCTTGAAGGGTCGCACGGTGGGAAGCCGCGCCATCACCATGGTTCGCCTCGCGACGGCGGAGCCGCCCGGCGAGAACGGATCCCCCGCACCCAACGGGGCCGCCCAGAAAAAACTTCGCGGCAGGCCGCGCGAGGTACTCGACCATCTGCGCGCGGGGCAGACGATCTCGGTTCTCGAGCTCGAGCAGCAATGCAAGGGCGCTCGCGCCGCCGTCAAAAGGTTGGCCGAGCTCGGCTTGGTCGAGCTGAGTCAGCAAGAAGTGCCCGCGGGGCCATTCTTTGCGCTGCCCATCGCGCGCGATGTCCCCCCCGCGCTGACCCCGTCGCAACACCTTGCCACGACGGCTCTCCGCGAGGCGATCGTCGCTGCTCGGGCGCAGTCCTTCTTGCTCTTCGGGGTCACGGGTTCGGGCAAGACCGAGATCTACTTGCGGGCGATCGAGGCGTGTCTCGGCGTCGGCAAGGGTGCCCTCGTGCTCGTTCCGGAAATCGCGTTGACGCCGCAGCTCGTCGGTCGCTTCCGTGCCCGGTTCGGCGACGACGTCGGCGTGATCCACAGCGGTCTCAAGGAAAAGGAGCGCCACTTGATGTGGCTCCGATTGCGCAGTGGAGCCGTGCAGGTCGCCATCGGAGCTCGCTCTGCGCTCTTTGCGCCGGTGCAGAAGCTCGGTCTCATCGTGGTCGACGAGGAGCACGATTCGTCCTTCAAACAGGAGGAGGGGGCGCGCTACCACGCTCGTGACATGGCCATCTTGCGCGCTCACCGCGCCGGCGCCGTCGCGGTGCTCGGCTCGGCCACGCCGTCGGTCGAAACGGAAGTGCTGTGCCGCCTCGGCAAGCTCACGAAACTCGAGCTCCCCGAGCGCGCCCACGCGGCCGCCATGTTGCCCAAGGTCGAGCTCGTGGATTTGAAGCGCATCGGCCCGGGACCTTCCGGCCATCCGCTCTTGTCCTTGCCCCTGCACCGCGCCATCGACAAGACGCTGGCCGCGCGCGAGCAGATCATTCTCTTTTTGAACCGCCGTGGCTTTGCTCCGAGCGTCATCTGCGGCGGCTGCGGCACCATCGTGCGCTGCAAGCTCTGCTCGGTGGCGCTCACGTTTCATCGCGGTAAGGGCGGCAGGCTCCTCTGCCACTACTGCGACTATTCCGCGCCGCTGCCCGAAGCGTGTCCCGATTGCTCGGCGAAACGCCTGGAACTGGAAGGGCTCGGCACCGAGAAGCTCGAGGCCGCCATCATCGCCGCATTTCCTTCGGCGAACGTAGCGCGCCTCGACCGTGACGTGGCGGCCGGTGCCAAGGCCGAGGCTATCCTCGACCGCGTTCGCTCGGGCGAGGTGGACATCCTCGTCGGCACCCAGATGGTGACCAAAGGGCACGATTTACCGCGCGTCACCTTGGTGGGCGTCATCAACGCCGATGCCGCGCTCTCGATGCCCGACTACCGCGCCGCCGAACGCGCGTTCCAAGTTCTCGTGCAAGTCGCGGGGCGCGCCGGACGAAGTGACCGGCCGGGCACGGTGATCATCCAGACGCGCGATCCCGAGCACCCGGCCATCGTCTTTGCTTCGCGGCACGACGTGCCCGGGTTTCTCGCGCGTGAGATCGCCGACCGCGAAGAGCTCGACTACCCACCTTTCGCCCGCTGGGCGATGATCAGAGTCGATGGACCGGACGAAGCGCGCGCGCGCGACGCAGGGCAGCGAATCGCCGACGCCGCTTCGCAAACCCGCACCGTCCTTTCGGGAGAAGTCGAAGTGCGCGGACCGCGTCCCGCGCCGCTCGCGCGGCTGCAAGGTCGCTACCGATTTCAGGTGCTCTTGCGCTCGAAGGACCGGCGGCCGCTGCGCGCGGCTCTCTTCGCTCTCTTGCGGATGCGCGAACCATTGGGAGCTGGTAACCGCATGGTGATCGACGTCGACCCCGTCAAGATGATGTAGGGTGGCCCGGTGCGCATTTCACCCGAGCTCCGGGGGTTCGGCATTCTATCGACGCTTCTCGGCGTATCGATGCTGCGAGAGGGCGAAGCGCAAGCGTTCGAACGCCAATGGCACGTCGGCATCGACGCCGGGTACGCGATGATCCTCGACGAAGGAGTGAGCGGCTTCGGCGGCGGAGCGCATGGCGCCTATGGTCTCTCCGATTCGTTCAACGCGATGCTCGAGCTCGCCGTCACTCGCCAGGCCGGGGCCGCGGTGAAGGTCGCAACCGGCGACGTCGTCAAGGACTTCTCGCTGGAAACGATGGCGAGCGCCGCCGCCGGCGTCGCCTATACGATCGACGTGGCGCGAGCCGTCCCTTACGTCGGCGTACTGGCCGCAGGATACAGGGTCGGCACGCTTTCGGCGTTTTCTCCGGGCGGCCAGCTGGCGCTCGGTCTCGACTATCAGCTCGAGCGAAACTGGGCGGTGGGGGCCCAGATTCGTCTGCACACGATCTTCACCGCGGATGCCGGGACACTCGCCTACGCGACGACCTTCCTCAGGGTCGAATACTTGTGGGGGTTTTAGGTGCGGAGTAGGCGAACGCGAGCGGTCGGAGAGGCGTTACGCGAAGCAGCTAGGCGACGCTGCGAACGGCGCCTACGCTATCGCGTAGAAAAACGAAGCCTGCGTTCCTTCTTCGAACACCCCTTTGCGAGGTGCGACGTGACGAGATCCACCGTGTTCAACGCCGTGCCCGCGGAGCAAGAGCGCGGCGAAGAATTGACCCGTCCGAAGAATTCCAGCGTCTTGCGCGCGCCGGCGCGCGGCGCCATAGGGCGCGCGATGGTGCGCTCGACGACCGTCGCGGCTACCGTCGTAGCGTTCTTCGCGGCTTGCGGATCGTCGGATGGTGGACCTCCCATTCCCCTCGACGATTTCGGGCGGCTTCTGGTGGATGCCATCTGCAGCAACATCGGCCCTTGTTGTCAGGAAGCCGGGTTCCCGCACGATCCTGCTCAGTGCCAAAGCACCGCGCAGAATGAGTTGCGATCGTTCATCGACGAAAATCGATCCCCCAACGTCACCTACGACGCAGACGCCGCACGCAAATGCGTCGATGTGTACACCGCCACGATCAGGGCTTGTCGTGACCCCCAGCGCCAGGTCAACGCCGTTTGCCGGTTCGTTTTTGCCGGCACACTGCAGCCCGGTCAGCCATGTACGAGCAGCCAAGAGTGCGTCCCAGGGATGAGCTGCTCGCCCTCCCCGGACGGCGGCGCCAAGCAGTGCACCGGCTGGCCAGAGGTGCGCGGAAAGCTCGGCGACGGCTGTCACGCGACCTGCACGGAAGCCGAAAATGGTACGTCGTGCGGGAGCGGCGGCTCTACCGGGCCGGGAGACGCGGGCGCGCCGGGAGACGCGGGCGCGCCGGGAACGGCCACCTGCTACACGAATGATGGGCTCTACTGCGACGGAGCGCATGCCTGCGCGAGGCAACCGGCGCTCGACCAACCCTGCACCTTCACCACGACGTGCGCGGGCGAAGCCTTCTGCGATAACGGAGTGTGCGTCCCCAAACGAACCTCCGGACCGTGCGGGGAGCTCAACGACGGCTGTGCCGTGACGGCCTATTGTGATTTAACCACGCGGCAATGCGCGCTGCGTAAATCGATCGGCGACCCCTGCTCGAGCGCCGCCGAATGCGCCGTTACCGACACCTGCGCGGCGGGGACGTGCCGCGAGCGGACGATTGCAACGCGCTCGCTTTGCAACGGAAACCTCTGACGCCCTATCGCCGCGGCGCGGAGGCGACCCGTCGGAGATCAGGTGGTGGCGCGCGCCAGCGGGGCTGACGTGTCGGGTAGGCTTACTTCCTTGGTGGCGGGGAGCGCGACCAAACCGAGCAGGTAGATGGCGATGCCGATGAGAAGCGCCATCGTGAACCCGAAGTTCATCGAGACGGTCATGGCCAGAATCGACCCGACCACACTCGCCGCGCCGTTCAGCCCCCACGCCCACGGGACGAGGTCCGGGCTTAGCGCGTTGGCGCGCCGAACCCCGCTCGGCAGAAGCGCGCCCATGAACAGACCGGGTACGACCACGAGCACCGCTGCGATGACGATACGAACGGGGAGGACCAGCCCGATCAGCGCGTGAAACAAGTGGCTCAAGCCGAGGGCGTAGAGCAAGAGAATGCCGGCCAGCGCGGCGATCGCTCTTCGCACGAAGCCGACCAACCCCCACACGGCCATGCCGCGCCCAGACAGCGCGCTGCCCAACCCCGAGGCGAGCAGCAGCATGGAGAGAACGACGGCGAGCGCGTAGATGGGGTGCCCGAGAAACAAGACGAACTCTTGCATGAAGCCCAGCTCGACGAGGATGAACCCGAATCCCAGCATGAGAAAGTAAGCGAGGACCCGCACTTTCGCGCCTCTTTCGACGCGCAGCACGTCGCGCCGGAAAAGGGCCAGCGGCAAAACGACGAGGATCACGGTCAAGAGCGTCGATACGCCGAGCAGGAGGAGGAGGATGGCCACGCCGAGATTGTTGCGCTCGAGGCCCGTCATCTTCGTGAGCACGCCGAGCATCTCGTCGGGCCGGAGGGTGTAGAAGTAGAACGGCTTGTCGTCGGTGGGCGCTTTGGCGTTGTACGCCAAGGCGTTCAAGAATTCCGGGGCCGAGGGGGCCTCGATGAACGACGCCAAAAATGGATCGCGACCGGGGTTCGCCGCTGCGGGACCGGGGAGATAGAGCAGGCGTAACTGCTGCGCGCCGGCCGCCGCCGTGAGCGTGGCGATGTCTTGCTGCGTGAGCTCGGAACGGCCGAGAAGAAGGCTCGCCCGGCGATCGTTGTCGGTGGCGAGCGCGATGTGCTTGCGAACGTCGGCCGGAGCTACGCCGCGGTGCTCGAGCGAGGCCCGCGCCAGCGAGATAAGCCGCAGAAACTCCTTCGGCGATCCGGCGTCGTACCAGCGCGTCACGGTCACGACGCCGTCCGGCCGGAGGTGGTCGAGAAACTCGTTGAACGCTTCGACCGTGTAGAGGTTGTTTTCGGAGAGCGTGAATGCACCCGACGATGACGCGGCCCAGGTGTCGACCAGCGTTGCCTGAATGGTGGCAAAAGGCTCGGTCGCGCGGCGGATGTAACTCCTTCCTTCGTCCACCAACACCTCGACGCGTGGGTCGCGGTAGAGATCTCCCGAGTAGTCGGCGAACCGGCCTTTCATGATGGAGTCGACGATGATGGGATTGACCTCCACGCCGACGACGCGCGGCACACCGTGGTAGAGCGCGGAGATGACATCGGTGCCGCCGCCGGGGCCGATGATGAGCGCCGTCCCGTCGTGACGCAGCGAGTAGACGAGCGAGGCCACCCGCACCTCGCTCACCTGTCGCGTGGATTCGTATCCCGCTTTCTTGATTTCGCCGGACCAGAGGCGCGTCGCCGCGTCGGCGTCGATGAAGATCCAGTAATGGTCGCCCCCGCCGCGCCCGACCGTGATTTGAGAGAGCGCGTTCCACTCTTCGAAAAGGACCTCGCGGTTGCCGAGGAACTTTTCGGGGTTGCGCGCAAACCCGAAACGGTGCTCCGCTTTTTCGGTCACCGCGGAGAAGACCATCCACAGACAGAGCACCACGCCTAGTCCGGCCCCCGCGTAAGACACAGCGCCCGTCGTCGTGGGAGTCGATGACAAGGCGAAGAGGACCGCCGAAGCGGCGGCGACGCCACCGACCATCAAGATGGCTCCGGGCCCGCCGAGACTCGGCAGCGCCGGGATCACGAACAAACAGCCCGCTGCCGCCCCGATGAGGTCGTAGGCGTAGATCCGTCCGATATTGTCGCGTGCGGAAGTGATCGCCATCGACAATGCGAATCCGGAGGCGAGAAACGGCAGCCCCGCCGGGAGGAAGATGGCGAGTAGCTTGTCGGTGTTGGCCTGCCAGTTGGTGAGGCTGATCGGGTTGGCGACGGCTCCGTCGAGGGCCCACCTCGTGCACAGCGCGAAGAGGAGCATGAAGCCCGCCGCCAGGATGGGCACTCGCTTGTCGGCGAAGACGCGAGGCAAGAGATAGATGGCGACTCCGGAAACGGCCAGCCCGAGCAGGGCCAGCGATATCACCATGTACGCAAAGTGATAGTACATGGTCACGCTGTAAATTCGCGTGAGCATCAGCTCCAGCGCGATGGTCGCGAAACTGGCCAACGCGACGCCGAGAGCAAACAGCTGGGGCTTCATGGGCGCGAGAATCTAGAGCAGGACCCCCCTAGGCGCAAGCCTCGTTGCGTTGCCGGAGACCGGACTTTCTCGCGGTTTTTGCGTGATGCGGCGCCACGCGACCACGTAGAGCACGATGAAAAGCGCGTTGCGAATGCCCACGACGATGACCGCTCTCGCGTGACCCGGTTCGAGCATCTCGAGAGGTGCAGCGAGGAACGGATACTCCGCCGTCGTGAGCGCGGCGGATACCACCGCGACCACGGCGGTCAGCGGTCGGTTCATGACGAGCGGCAGAAACGGAACGAGCCACAACGCGAATTGCGGCGAGAGAACCTTGCCCGCGATCATGAAGCCGAGAACCGAAGCCGACGCCGCGGCGAGCCCCACCGACCCCGCGCTGTCGTCAGCGCGACCCACGCGCCACGCAGCCCGTACTTGCGGAGCCATGGCCAAGAGAACGAGCGCCGGCATCGACACAGTGGCAAAGATGGCCGCCGCCGCCCCTTTGACATGGAACGCGCCGAAGTCATGCTCGGCGTGGGCGGGCACGATGCCGAGCAGATTGAGCGCCAAAGCGGCCGTCGACCAGGTGGCTCCGATCTCGATCCCACGAGCGGCGTGGTACTGGAGAAAACTCAGCACACTCCACCCTGCGCGCTGAAGGATCGGCGCGACGGGAAGAAGAACGCCGACCGAAGCCCACGCGCCGGCTTCGAAGAGCCGTCCCCATCGGCCGCGGCGGTAACAAATCAAAAGCGGTATGGGCAAGAGCGCGAACGGCCAAAGCTTCACCGCGCCGGCGAATCCCAGCAAAACGAGCCCCGTCCGCCAGCGGTTGACATAGATGAGATAGAGGCCTCCCATCGCGATGGCGGCCGGCGCCAGATCGAACCTGGTGTAAAGAACGGGGTAGAGCGCGGCGGTCATGAGCAGGTAGACGGCCAGTGATTGCGCTTGGAGATACGGGTTTCCGGCGTAGAGCCGCCGCGCCCACGCCACCACGACGAGACAGGCCGCCAGATCGAAACAAGCCATCTCGACGGCAAAGTTGTGCGCGTAGTCCGCGCCGCCCATGAGGAGCGGGATGAGAAAAATGGGCAGCGCGCCCGGCGGATATTCGGGCCGAAAGTCGACGTAGGGCGTGGCGCCGGAGCCCCAGCTGCGCGCATAGCTATGGTAAAGGTTGACGTCGCTTCCGATCCCCGGTCCGGCGTACTTGAGCTGGAGGTAGCGGACGACGACCCACGCCGTCACGGCAGCAAGGACAAGCGCTTGGGATCCGCGCCCCGATTCACGCGGGCCTGACATGAGCATGGGCGCGCACTCTACTACGGAGAAATTCCCCGCGCCGGATGAAAACCGCTCGAATGGAACGCCATGCACGCTGCGCAAAGCGACTCGCGCAGCGTGCGAGAGCGGCTATTTCTTAGCGGGTGCGGCGGGCGAGGGTTGCGGCTTTTTCGCGGCTTCGGCGAGCTTCTGCGACGTCTCCTCGAGCATCTTTTTGTATTTGTCGATCTGCGGCATCGCGACGTCGCCTTTGGCGAGAAACTCTTTTCGCTTCTCTTTGTCCTTTTCGGCGACTGCTTCTTTGTCGGCGTTGGCCTTTTGCTGCTGCCAATAATCGATGTACTTGGTGAGCGCGATCCGCTTGTTGATGTACCCGGCCGTCTCGTCCGGCTTCAGCGCGATGACCTTGTCGGTGTACTCGAGCGCTTTGTCGAGCGCGTCGGGTTTGGCGGGCGTGCCCATGGCTCTCGCTCCGCCGCGCTGCGCCCAGATTTCCGCGATCCAGCCGAGCGACTGATCGTCCTTGGGATTCAGCGCCACCGCTTTCATGAAGTTGCGTTCCGCTTCGTCGGCGAGCCCTTTTTGCACGAACACGCCGCCGATGTTGCGGTAGATCTCGGCCTTCTTCACGTTGTCCGGCTTGAACTCGGCGAGCTTCACCATCGCCTGCTCGAAAGGCTCGTTCTCTTGCAGCTGCATGTGCGCGTAGGCCTTTTCCTCCCAGAGCTTCTCTTGCTTGGGATCGGCCTGCAGCGACAGCGCATATTCTGCGATGGCTTCCTTCCATTGCGACTGATTGGCGAAGTTGATTGCCTTGTCGCGGTGCTCCTCGGCGGGGTCGGGTTTACATCCGGTCGCGAGCGCGAGCACTGCGGCACCCAGCAGGACAAATTTTCGTGTTCGGTTCATGGACGACCCCTTCCTTGGATGGCTCGAAGCCGCGTCGCGCCCAGGCGCGAGGGCGGGATGATATCCCGCGGAATAGCGGTGTCCAGGCCCGGCGCGGCGCCGTCTCGGCGATTGGCGTGCACGCGCAAACTGGTATGAGCTTGGGCGAGACATGTTAGGCCGAGGCTGGCGAGGGTACATGGGCTTCGTCGTCACTCTCGTCGTCTCGGGTGGATGCGGCGACGGCGACGCTGTCCCCATCGGGGCCCCGGCGGACCCGTGCTCGCCCGAGCTGCCCGCGAATTGGGCGCCGACGTGGCGTCGACCTGCCGTACCGCAGCCGGGCGCTTGTACCTTGGGGCAGATCGATCTCGAGTACGCATCGTGCGAGGGCCCGTCGGCGACGTCGGCTCGGTGCTCGGCGTTTCGCAACGACGCGGCCAATGTCGTATGCGTATCGTGTCTCTTCTCCGATGAAGGCGCAGCCTTGTACGGTCCCATCATCCGGTCCGATGACGTCTGGAGATCGAACACCGCCGGGTGCATCGCGCTGCTCGATGGGGACGTCAGCGCGGGCGGTTGTGGCGCGCGGGTGCAAGCCTCGAGCAGCTGCTACGACGCCGCCTGCGACGGCTGCGCGCCCGTCGACGCCTACGTTGCTTGCCGGCAGAAGGCAGCCGAAACTTCTTGTCGGCAATATTACCTCGACGCTGTCTGTCTCTTGCGCCCGCAATATGCGAGCTGCACCGAGTACGCCAGCAACCGAGAATTCTTCGTCGCTGCGGCCACGCTTTTCTGCTCGAGCGGCAGTTCGGTGAACGCTCTGCGTGCGGGGGGAGCGGTCGAATGAGGGCGAGCGTCGTCGCGGCGCTGGTCCTCTTTGCGCTACCCGCATGCGGAGAAGACGAAGGCGCACCGGGCCTCATCGACGCCGGCGCCTCCGACGGCAGCTGCGCACCGCAATCCGCCGCGAGCTTTACGCCAACCTGGAAGACGCCCGAGGTGACGCTGAACGCCTGCACTGACGCCCAGATCGACGAAGAGTTGAGGCGCTGCGAGAGCGCGTCGGGAACGGCGTCGGAATGTACCGCCTTCAATCGCGATCCCGCCAACGCCGCTTGTCGATCGTGTCTCTATTCGACCGAGGACGAGTCGTCCTATGGACCGCTTATTTACCTGAAGAACAGGGTGCTCGCGCTGAACCTCCCGGGATGCCTCGCCCTCGCCGACGGCAATCTGGGGGCGACCGGCTGCGGCGCACAGGTACAAGCTCTCGAAGCCTGCAAAGACGCCGTCTGCATCAGAACCTGCGCGACGTACGATGCTTACCAGCACTGCACCACCGAAGCGGGAAACACCGTCTGCCAGCCGTATCTCGATGACTCTCGCTGCGGCGACCCGTCCACCTATGCTCCTTGCCTCGACCACGCGACCTTCGAAGAATTTTTTCGTAGCCTCGCCAAGTTCTTTTGCGGTTCCGGTTTTGCCGGGGGTGGGATGCCCGACGCGGGACGCGCTGACGCGGCGACCGCGCGGTTCGGGGCTTCATCGTCGCCGTTCCGCCGCCTCGACGGCGACGCGCTTCGTACCCAGGTGAACCGAGGGATAGGCGAGGGGATCGGTCGCTAACTCTTGTCGTGGGCGCCGCCGCCCATGGTACGAACGAGCTCGCATGGCGGCCCCCAATTCTGAGCGAGCGATCTATCTCGCCGTGCTGGTGGCGGCGCTCGGTTACTTCGTCGACATCTACGATCTCATTCTCTTCAGCGTGGTACGCGTCGAGAGCTTGAAGGGGCTCGGCGTGACCGGCGAGGCGATCACGAGCACCGGTGTGCATCTGCTCAATATGCAGTTCATCGGTATGCTACTCGGCGGGATCATCTGGGGCGTGCTCGGCGACAAGCTCGGCCGGCTCTCGGTTCTTTTCGGGTCCATCATTCTCTATTCGCTGGCCAACGTGGCCAACGGCATGGTCGAGACCGTCAATCAATATGCAGTTCTCCGTTTCCTGGCGGGAATTGGTCTCGCCGGCGAGCTCGGTGCGGGCGTGACGCTCGTATCCGAGTTGATGCCCGCCAAGACGCGCGGCTACGGCACGACGATCATCGCTTCGGTCGGACTGTGCGGCGGCATTATCGCCGGTTTCATGGGCAGCGTGTTCACCTGGCGCACTGCCTACTACGTGGGCGGCGCCATGGGATTCACGCTGCTCTTTTTGCGTCTCGGCGTCGTCGAGTCGGGAATGTTCGACCGCTTGAAAGGGACGAGCGCGGTGCGGCGCGGCGACTTCCGGCAGCTCTTCGCCACGCGCGAGCGCGTGCTTCGTTACGGCGCGGTCATCCTCATCGGCGTGCCCATCTGGTACGCGTTCGGCGTTTTGGTCTCGCTAGCGCCCGAAATCGGCAAGGCGCTCGGGCTCGCGACAGCGCCCTCGAGCGGTGTCGCCGTGCGCTGGGGATATTTCGGGATCGCGGCGGGCGATGTCGCCAGCGGACTCCTCAGCCAGTTGTGGCGCTCACGGCGCAAGGTGGTCGCGCTCTTCATCGGCATCACGGCGGTGGCGGTGGGCGTTTACTTCCTCGTGGGGGGCTCGTCGCTGCCGGCCTTTTATGGTGCCTGCGGTCTCGTCGGCTTCGGCACCGGTTACTGGGCGGTCTTCGTTACTTCCGCTTCCGAGCAGTTCGGCACGAATTTGCGCGCCACGGTCACCACCACCGTGCCGAATTTCGTGCGCGGATCGGCGGTGCTCTGCACGTGGAGTTTCGTCGCTCTCAAGGATTCTCTCGGCGTCGTGGGCGCCGCGCTCGCGGTGGGCGTCGCGGCTTTCACCTTGGCGGGCGGCGCGGTCGCGGCGCTGAAAGAGACGTACGGCAAGGATTTGGACTTCCTCGAGGCGTGAGCGCCGAGGCTTACGGATCGCGATCGCTCCGTCCTTTGACATCGAGCACGCGCTCGTAGATCTCGCGCCGCGGTCGACCGGACCAGGCCGCCACCCGCTGCGCCACCGTCTTCGCCGTTTCGCCGCGGGCGAGCTCTTCTCGGATCCGCGCCATGACGCGTTCGTCGTCGATCTTCGCTCCCGCGCCGGCCTCGTGGTCGGCGCCGAGCACCAACGTTACTTCGCCCAGCCACTCGCGGGCGCTTTCGCGCTCGCTCACCTCGGCCACGGTGCCGCGCAGCAGCTCTTCGTGCAGCTTCGTCATTTCGCGCGCGACCACGAGGGGTCGCGCCGGGCAGAGCGTCGCGAGCTCAGCGAGCGTCGCGGCCATTCGCGTCGGTGCTTCGAAAAATACGACCGTTTCGGGCGTGGAAAGCACCGCGGCGAGCGCGTCGGCGCGGGCCGAGCCGCTCCGTGGCAGAAATCCGAAAAAACGAAACCCGCCGTCGGCGAGTCCCGACGCTGCGATCGCGGCCGTTACGGCGGAAGGCCCGGGGATGGGTATGACGCGAACCCCGGCTTCTGCGGCGGCGCGCACCAGCGCGGAGCCCGGGTCACTCACCGACGGCATGCCGGCATCGGTCACGACGGCGACACTCTGGCCTTGGGAGAGCCAACCAACGACCCGCGCGATCTCTTCGGGACCGGCGTGCGCTTCGAGCGACGTGAGTGGTTTTCGTTCGACGCCGAGGTGGGTCAAAAGCGTGCGCGTGCGCCGCGTATCCTCGGCCACGACGCGGTCGGCGGCGCGCAGCGTTTCGGCGGCGCGGGCCGTGATGTCGTCGAGATTGCCGATGGGGGTGCCGACGACGTAGAGAACGGCGGTCAAGCGCGTCAGCTCGCGACGGCGTCGCCGAGCTCGCTCTTCAGGAATTCGCGCAGGCGTCCCGTCAAGCGTGCTTCGAGCTGGCGCACGCGCTCGCGCGAAATACCGAAGCGATCGCCGAGCTCTTGCAACGTGAGCGGGTCTTCGGCGACGAGACGATCGTCGAAGATCTGGATGTCCTTGCCCTTCAGCGTGGTGCGAAAGTCGGCGAGCTTCGCCTTGACCATCTGCTGGATCTCGCCTTCGGCGACGGCGGTGTCGGGCCCGCTGATCGAGGTCGGCATCATTTCGAGGCGCGATACGGGTCGGCCCTCGGTGTCACCCACCGGGGCGTCGAGGGACATCTCGCCCGATGAGAGACGACGGTCCATGTCCGTCACCTCTTGTTCTTCGACCCCGAGCCGGCGTGCGATCTCCGCCGCGGAGGGCTCGATGCCCATCGCCGACAGGCGCGCCTTCTCCTTGTTCAAATTGAAGAAGAGCTTGCGCTGCGCTTGGGTCGTACCGAGCTTCACCAGGCGCCAATTGTTGAGAATGAAGCGCAGGATATACGCCCTGATCCACCACGCGGCGTACGATGACAGCTTCACGCCGCGGTAAGGGTCGTAGCGTTTGACGGCCTGCATGAGGCCGATGTTCCCCTCCTGCACGAGGTCCATGATGTTCTTGTAAGCGCGCCGGTATTCGTAGGCGAGCTTGACGACGAGGCGGAGATTGGCCGTGACGAGGCGCGCCGCCGCGGCGACGTCGCCGGTGCCTACGTATTTGACGGCAAGATTGTGCTCCTCTTCGGGGGTGAGGAGCGAATGGCGCTGCACTTCGCGCAGGTACTGCTGCATCGGATCGAGTCGCGCGAGCGAGCCGCCCCGGGCGGCGGCCGGCTTGGGGGCGTCGTCGAGCTTGACGTCCTCGGCCACCACCTCACCGGCGACTTCGACGATCTCGTCGTCTGCCTCTTCGCGGTCGGATGCGTCGTCGCTCGATTCGGCCTCGGTTTTCTCGTCCTCATCGCTCTTTTCGGAGCCATCGCCGCCGCGCCCTCGCGCGGATGAACCTCGGGAGGGCGATCGGGGCTCGCCAGCGGTTTCGTCGGACTCCGCTGTTGGCGCGACCCCGGCCCGCGGCGCGGAACGCTTGGGGTTTGCCGCTCCTTCTTCGCGAGCGCCCTTGGCCGCGCGCGGCCCCACGCTCGCTCTTTTCGGGCCCGCCGCGTCTTTTCCGCGGGGCTTTGCCTTCGTCTTGTCTTTCACCGGGCTCACGATGGCTTTCCGTTCGTACCTACATAGCATTGCGGCGACAAGTGCCAGCTGCCATAGGACCCCGCTTGGGCGATGGCTCGAGTCGCGTGCACCGCCAACAGTGACACAGTAGTGCTAGGGGGGTGTAGCCGCGGCGAGGTAAAAGAAACCATGACGATGCAGGCGCTCCTCATAGGGGCCAAAGTTCGCGTTCTCGGAGGACCGTTCGCTGGTCGAATGGGCGTCATCAGCGAGCTCGACGGAAAGGGGGGGGCACGGGTCACCCTCGGCCTTCTATCGGCCCGTGTTCTTTTGGAAAACTTGGGGCTCGCTCCGGACCTCGCGCGCCCCTCCCTCAAGTCTTCCCACCGGACGCCGAAAGGCCGCGAGGGGCCGGACGTGCGCGCGCAGTCGACTCGTTCTAAAAAGAGCCGGTCCACTCGCCGCACCCCGCAGAAATGAACGAATCGATACCCACCGGTTTGGTGGCGCAGTTTCGCCGGCACTCGCGCCCTTACGTACTCGGCACGCTGCTGCTCGCCGTCTACCAGGTGCTCACTTACGCCTTCGATCGAGGCCTTTGGTACGGGATCGATGCGGCCTTTGCCGGGCAAAAGGAGCGGGCCATCTTCGTCGGCGCCATGCTCGCGATTTCCCCCGTCGTCGCCATGGGCGTGCGCATTCTCTCTCGGGTCCTCATCTTCAACGGCGGCCGGGACGTGGAGTACGAGCTGCGGCGCGTCTTGCTCGATCGCCTTCATGCCCTCGGACCGGCGTTTTACCGCAAAATGCCGTCGGGCGAGATCATGAGCCGCGCCACCAACGATCTGGCCCAGGTGCGCATGCTCCTCGGGTTCAGCGTGCTCAACGTCGTCAATACGGTCTTCGCTCTGGCGAGCGCGCTCACCATCTCGCTTTCCATTTCCGTCAAGCTGACCTTGGCCTCGCTCTCCACCTTTCCGTTTCTCGTCATCATCACGCGGCGTTTTTCCAAGTCGATGTTCTCCCTTACGCGGGAGAACCAAGCCGCCATTGGTCAGATGAGCGATCGGGTGCAGGCTAGCCTCGCCGGGATGCGCGTCGTCAAGAGCTTCAACCTCGAGGACGTCGAGATCGCTTCGTTTCAAGAGATCAACCACAAGTACCTCGACCGTAGCCTTGCCCTGGCGCGTCTCCGTGGGTCGATGGGACCCATGATGCAGTCGCTCAGCGCGGCGGGCGTCGTCATCGTCTTCATCTACGGCGGTCACCTCGTCCTGACGCACGAGATCTCCCCGGGCGCATTCGTCGCTTTTTTCTGGGCGATCCAGCGACTCGCGTGGCCGCTCGTGGCGCTCGGCTTCGTGGTAGGCATGATCGCGCGCGGCAGGGCCGCCTATACGCGCCTCGAAGACATCTTCAAGGCGGTGCCCGACGTGGTCGACGGCCAAAAGCCCGCCCCCGCCGAGATACACGGGGAGCTCGAGGTCCGCGAGCTCTCGTTTGCGTACCGCGAAGACTTGCCTCTCGTGCTCGATCGCGTGTCGTTTCGAATCCCTGCCTCGGGCTCGCTCGCCCTCGTCGGCCGTACGGGATCGGGCAAGTCGACCTTGGCTTCGCTGCTGCCGCGGCTCTTGCCCACCCCGCCGGGGAGCATTTTTCTCGACGGCACCGACGTGTGCGATCTGCCGCTTTCGGTCGTGCGGCGCGCGATCGGCTATGCGCAGCAAGACTCATTTTTGTTCTCCACCACGGTGGCGCGCAACATCGGCTTCAGTCTCGACGACACCGACTCACCCGACGCGCAAAAGATCATTCATTCCCGAGCCAGGGACGCGCAGGTCTTGGACGAGGCGCTCTCTTTGCCGGACGGTTTCGACACCGTGGTCGGCGAGCGCGGCGTGCAGCTTTCGGGTGGGCAGAAACAGCGCATCGCCTTGGGCCGCGCGCTCCTCTGGCAGCCGAAGATCTTGGTGCTCGACGATCCCATTTCCGCCGTCGACGCGCGCACCGAAGCGGCCATCCTCGATACCATCCAGCGCGAGTCCGAGCGCCGCACGATCCTGCTCATCACCCATCGCGTGGCCGCCGCATCGCGCTGCGATCGCATCGTCGTGCTCGACCGAGGACACGTGCTCGAACAGGGAACCCACGACGAGCTCATCGCCAAAGACGGCCTGTACGCCCGGTTCGCCGAAGAGCAGCGCCTCGAGGGGGACGTCGAACAGGCCGAGAGCGCGCGTCCCGCGGCAGGTGCCGCATGAGCGGAGCCAACGCCAGCCTTGGCAGCGTGGTGAAGGACCCGCCGCGCGGTTCGGAGAGGCCCAAAGCGAGCCGCCGCACGACCGACGAAGTCTTACGCGCGTTCCACGAAGAGACGGACATCGTCAAGGCTTACGACGCGCGCCTTCTGGCGCGGCTCTGGCCCTTCGTCCGTCCCCACGCCCGCGCCCTCTACCTCTCGCTCGCCCTCCTCCTCGTGACGGCGGCCGCGTCCCTCGTTCGTCCGCTCATCATGAGGTCCATCCTCGACGCCGGCTCCATCTCCAAAGACCCCGATGCCATGATGCGCGGCGGATGGATCTTGCTCGGCGTCGTGCTGGTGGAACAGACGCTCACCTTCTTCCAGGTCTACGCCATGCAGATGGCCGGCGCGCGTGCCATGGCCGACCTGCGCGCGCACGTGTTCCGCTTCTTGCACGGCCTGCGGCTCGGCTTTTTCGACCGCCAGCCCATTGGGCGGCTCGTCACCCGCGTCACCAACGACATCGACGCCATCGGTGAGCTTTTCGCCTCGGGCGCCCTCAATGCCGTCGGCGATTTGGTGCGGCTGCTCGGCATCGTCGTCATGATGCTGATCCTCGACTGGCGACTATCCCTCATCGCGTTCGCGGCGCTTCCGCCAGTGGCTCTCTTCGTCAATGGTATTCGCCACGGTTCGCGCAAGGCGTTTCGCGACATCCGCACCAAGACCGCGCGCATGAATGCCTTCTTGAACGAGCAAGTGTCGGGCATGGCCGTGGTGCAGGCGTTCGGTCGCGAGCACGCCGCTTCCTCCGAGTTCGACGAGACGAACCTCGCCTACCGCGACGCCAACTTCCGCGCCATCAAGTTCGAAGCCACGCTCGACGCCGCCATCGAGATGGTGAGCGCGATGTGCGTCGCGCTCATCCTCGTCGCGGCGGGGATGCACGCGTCGAGCGTCGGCCTGGTGGTGGCGTTCATCGCCTACATTCGCCAGTTTTTCGAACCGATTTCCAACCTCTCGCAGCGCTACACGCTCATGCAAAGCGCACTCACCGGCGCGGAGCGCGTATTCGAGCTGCTGGAGACGTCCGAGATTGACGCCTCTTCCGCGGCGCCGCCGCCCGACTCCGATGTGGCTCCCGGCGATGGGCGGAGCGACCTCGCCTTCGAGCTCGCCCATGTCGACTTCGAATACAAGAAGGGCGCGCCCGTTCTGCACGAGGTGAACCTCGCCGTGCGCAAAGGCGAAAAGATCGCCATCGTGGGCGCGACCGGCTCCGGCAAAACGACCATCGGATCGCTGCTCTTGCGACTCTACGAATGTTCCATAGGCACCATCCGCGTGCTCGGGCGCGATGTTCGCGACTATCCGCCCGGCGAGCTGCGCCGCAACTTCGCCGTCGTCCCCCAGGACGTGTACCTGTTCCCGGGGACGATCGCGACCAATGTCGCCGTGGGCGATGCCACGCCGGACCGCGCCCGTGTCGAGGCGGCGCTCGAGCACGTCAGCGGACTCGACCTGTTTGCCCGCCGCGAGGGAGGGCTCGACGCCAAGGTCAACGAGCGAGGTGCTAATTTTTCAGCAGGCGAGCGACAGCTCATCGCCTTTGCGCGTGCTCTCTACAAAAACCCGCCCATCTTGATCCTCGACGAAGCCACCGCCAGCGTCGACAGCGACACCGAGTCGCGCCTCCAGCGCGCGCTCGCCGTCTTGATGGAAGGGCGCACCGCCCTCATCATCGCCCATCGTCTGTCCACCATTCGCGCGGTCGATCGCATCGTCGTGCTCAGCAAAGGCCGCATCGTCGAAGAGGGGCCGCACGACGAGCTGCTCGCCAAAAACGGCCTCTACGCGCGGCTCTATCGATTGAAATCGGCGCAAGACGCGGAGCGGCTCGAAGGGGCGTAACCGCACGCTTCCGGTGTGCAGCGAAGGCGGAGCGTGGCCGGCACGGCGTCGAGCGGGATGGAGCGTGCGGCTTTCACGATCGCGCACTAAGCTACGCCCCGTGGTAAAACCTGCCCTCCTGCCCACGGTCGAGCGCGCGATGCGCTTTGCTTTGAATCGCCGCGGCTTCGCGAGCCGCGAAGTCATCAATCCCTTTGCGCGCCTGCACGCGTTCGATGCGCCGGGCGGTGGCAGTTTGCCCCCCATGGCGGTTCTGCACGGTATCGGCTCGGCGGCCACCGCCTTCGGGGCGACGATGGAGCGAATTCGTCCCCACGTGCGGCGCATCGTGGCGCCGGACCTGCCCGGGCATGGGTTCAGTGCAGCCCCGTCCGAGAAGCTGACGCCACACGCCCTGCTCGATTCCGTCACCGCGGCGCTCGACGATCTGTTCGACGAACCGCTGTGGCTCGTTGGCAATTCGCTCGGTGGCGCACTGGCGCTTCATTACGCGGCGACCCGACCGGAGCGGGTGCTGGGGCTCGTGCTGATTTCACCGGCCGGCGCGCGGGTCGCAGAAGACGAGTGGCGCGCCGTAGTGCGCTCGTTCCAAATCGAGTCCGTCGCCGAGGCCCGCCAATTACTCGCCCGCCTCTACCATCGCATGCCCTGGTACATGCCGGCATTCGCCGCGGATCTGCGGGTCACCTTTCAACGGCGCGCCATTCGCGAGCTGCTCGAGAGCGCGACGCTCGACGATCTCCCCGCGCCCGAACGTCTTCGCGCGCTACCCATGCCGATCCTTCTCTTGTGGGGGCGCTCCGAGCGCGTACTACCGGCAAGCTCGCTCGCCTATTTTCGCGAGCATCTGCCGCCGCAAGCGCTCATCGAGGAACCTGCGGGCTTTGGGCATTGCCCACATCTCGACGATCCGACGCGCCTCGCGCGCCGCATCGTCGACTTCGCCCGACAGGCGGCGGCTCCGACGCTGCGGCGCGCGATGTGATTAAAAAACAGAGGGGCCCGACTGCACTCGGGCCCCTCCAGGGTAAGGTGTGGTCTCCGCGATCTTAACGTTCCGCGCACGGCGGTTCGCCGCAATCGAGGCCTCATCAATCCAGTGGCGCACACTTCTGAAGGAGGGTGGGATTTTCTCCCGCCCACCTCGGGATCACTCGTATGAATGGAAAAATCATTCACGAACGTAGCCCCGCTTCCCCGAGCGTGCCCTGCTCGACGCCGAGATGACGAGCCCCTCTCGCTCTCGCGCGTGGGAGACCGCTGCGCTCACCGCGGCGGCTCTTTTCGCCTTCGCGGCAAACTCCCTCCTTTGTCGCTGGGCGCTCGCGCCTCGTCTGATCGACCCCACGTCCTTCACGTCGATTCGCATCGTTTCGGGAGCTTCGACGCTCTTTGTATTGACGAAGGTCCTGCGCACGCGCGCGGATTTGGCCCGCCCCGCGAGCGGCAATTGGGCCTCGGCACTCGCGCTGTTTGCTTATGCCATTGCCTTCTCCTTGGCCTACGTGCGCATTGGCGCAGGCGTCGGCGCGCTCGTCCTTTTCGGCATGGTGCAGATCACGATGGTGAGTTGGGGACTCGTGACCGGTGAACGCCCGCGGCTCGGCGAATGGGTTGGGCTCGCGGTCGCCGTTCTCGGCCTCGCGGTGTTCATGCTCCCCGGCGCTCATGCACCGGACCCGTCGGGTACCGGGCTCATGATCGTCGCGGGCATTGCGTGGGGCGTCTATTCGCTGCGGGGCCGCAAAAGCGTGCGTCCCCTGCTGACGACGGCCGATAACTTCCTGCGCGCCGTGCCCTTCGCCCTTGCAGCGAGCGCCGCGGCGCTGGTGAGCGGTTCCGGCGCGCTCGGAGCCGTGAACTGGACCGTGCGCGGCGCTGCGTTGGCCGTGGTTTCGGGGGCGATCGCGTCGGGGCTCGGCTATTGTCTCTGGTATCTCGCCCTTCCGCGGCACAGCGCGACGCGCGCTGCCCTGGTGCAGCTCCTCGTTCCCTTCATTGCCGCTCTCGGAGCCGTGGTGATCCTCGGCGAGTCGATCACTTTGCGCCTGTTCGGCGGGGGAGGGATCGTCGTGGCCGGCGTGGCCACCGCCATCGCGGCGAGGGCCGCCGCGCCGCGCTAGGCGCTCGCCGCTTGCGTGTCGGCCGCAAATGGGGCATCAAAGAGCCGGGCAATGAATAGCCATTCATTCTGGCGGCCGCGACCATGACGACCCCCATGCGCCCCGCGCTTTTGCTTTTCACGGTGTGCCTCGGTTGCTCGGAGAACAACGTGCGGCCCGTCGCTGACCCTGGCGACGCCGCTCCGGAGGTGTTCCATCCTGGGGACGGCGGGACCGATCGGAGCCGCGCCGATTCGGAGGATGCGCTGTCCGAGGCGTCGTCCGACGCGCCACCTGGCGACTTTTCGGACGCCGTATGGCGTGACGCCGCGGCCGCCGATACGTCGTCGAGCGACGCCGCGGCCGTCGATACGTCGTCGAGCGACGCGCCTTGTTGCGACGCTACCCGGGATCCGCTCGCCCCTCGTTTCTCGCGCACGGGCAAATACGCCACCGTCATTGCCGCGCTCGCGGACGCAGGTGTCGGCGGTGACGCGGGCAGCGGCGATCCCGCCTACGTGTACTACCCCGATCCCCCCGATCTGCACGCGGGCCGCTACGCCTTTCCCGTCGTGCTCCTCTTGCAGGGGGCCAAAGTGGCGCGCGAATTTTACGGCGGCGTCGCGGCCGTGGTCGCGGGCTACGGTTTCATCGTCGTGGTGCCCGACCACACGTCGAACAACATCGGTGGACCGGGCCTTTACGCCGAGCTCGGCGAGATTGCCGCCGTCGGCGCCCAGATGAAGCGCGAAGCCGCGAGCGCGACGGCGCCCGTGCGCGGCGTCGTCGACACGACGCGCCTGGCGCTCATGGGGCACTCCTACGGCGGTGCGTCGGGTCTCAGCGGCATGACCAACGCGTGCTTTCCGCCCATCCCACTCTGCGCGTTCACCCGTCCCCCCGAGCTCGTCGCAGGCGCGTTCTACGGGACGAACCTGGCGACGCCGCTGCTCGGCGTCCCTGCGCTCGACACGGGCGGTCTACCCGTTTTGCTCGTGCAGGGCGATCGCGACGGCAAGGCGCTCCCCGCCGACGCCGAGAAGACGTACGATCAAATCCAGAAGCGTCCCAAAGCGCTCCTGTCGGTGCTCGGCGCCAATCATTACGGCATCACGGACGTCGACAACCCAGCCGGAGCCGACCCGGAGGCGAGCGCACAAACGCTCGACCATGCCGCCGGCGTCGCGTCGATCGGCCGCTGGACCGGACTCTTCTTCGCCGCGTTCCTCGATGCAGACATGCCGGCGCGCGGCGCCCTTCGCGCCGCGGGCATGTTCGATCCTCATGTGACGATCACATTGGCGGAGTAGCGCTACGACGCAGGTTGGTCCGAGGGATGCGCGCTGCCGGACGCTTCCGACGCGACCGCGTCGGCCTCCGGCTTGGCGGGCAGCTTGCTCGGCTCATTCGCTTTCTTCTTCTCCTTCGGCCAGTACGCGAAAAGCAGCGACACGGCGAAGACGCAGAACAGCACCGACTGCCAGGTGTAACGCAGATCGTAGAAGTAGGAGAGATAGCGATTGACGACCAGCAGGTTGCTCACGCCGGCGACGCAGAGCACCCACTGCTCGACGCCACGTCTCAACCGCGAAAGGAACGCGGCCAAAATGAACATCGAATAGTAGTAACAAGTCACCTCGACCACCGAGACCACGATGGCAAGAGACAGCGCCTGCGCGATCCACAGTGATTTCACGCGGCTTACGACTCTGACGAAAGCGATGGCGAGGCCCGCCAAAAGCACGATGTGCAGCGGTCGGAAAGACTTGAGCCGCTCGCGGCGCATCTCTTTCCATTTGCTGAAGGGGTCGAGCAGCTTTTCGTCGCGCACGACTTCCATCCGACCCTCGTAGCCCTGCGCCAGAACGGTCGCGAGCCCCATGTTGTTGGTGAGGGGCGTGTTGTTGTGCACTTGAATGTGCTTGTAGAAGGACGGATAAGAGTCGGCTCCCGCCATCGCAATACTGAGAGGCACGAGGATCGCGGTCGCCGCGATGCCGCCCATCATGACGCGCACGTGATCCGGCGCCATGCGCTTGTGCTTCCACAAGTGCGTGAGGGCAACGACGACCCAGCCGGCGATGAGCACGCCGGGAAAGACGCGTAGCAGTGTGGAGTAGGCGAACGATGCGCCTCCCAGCGCGAAGTAGCGCTTACGAATCAAGCAGCCCGAGAGGACGAGATAAAACAGCCAGTCTTGGCGCATGAACGCGCCGCCCGTCCAAAAGTATTCGGCCGGCAACTGACAGCCCCAGAAGATGATGGCCACCGACATCACGCGCCAACCGAAGGCCCAATAGATCGCCGCGAACATGCCGGCGAAGAAGGCGATGTCGATGCCCGCCAACAGCTTCATATAGGCGGGCGTCGCGGGATGCAGCGACGACAGGACGTGCCCCATCACGGTCCAGACCGGCGGCGGGTTATAGCCGTGGTCCTTCTGCATGTCGTTCCAGTACTGCAGGCTCGACGTGTTGCGGAAGACCTTCACGTCGGCTTTGAATGCCTCCCACCGCTCCGGCGTTTTGAAACGACTGCGACACTCCTCGGGATTGTCGAGTACCTGCTGGGCAGGCATGAGGACGTCGGTGGCGAGGTTACGAAGCTTGCGCGCCTTGACCTCGTTGGCTTGGCCAGAGTCGGCCTGGGCAAGCGCCGCGCAGGCGTAGAGTCGCTCGTACCCGAGCTCGCGATCGTATTTCGAGCCGAGGTAGTAATGGAAGAACTCGTGGCGGTGGTAATAGTCCTCGTAGCCGAAGTCGCCGAAACGGAAATAGGATCCAACCGCGAGAACGGAAAGCGCGAAGGCGAACCCTTTGGCCCAGCAAGGGCGGATCTTCTTCTTCTGCGCGAGAAGCTGCGCTTGGTAGACCGAGCCGCCCGCTGCGGCGAGCGCGATCAGCGCTTTGATCCAATAGAGCGTTTGCTCGACGATGGCGCCCTTCTGCAGATCCAACACCGACGCGATGAGCGGCGTGCGGAAGGCAGCGCCGAACGCGGCGAACCCGAGGAGGCCCGCCGCGATGGACATCACTATGAAGCGCCGCTCGGGCATCTCCTCCGCGTCACGGATGAGGATCCGGAGGAGGGCGATGATCATAATGAGAATGATGAGAAGCTGGATGCTGTAGACGTGCTGCCACCAGTCTCTCAATGCTCCGAAAATTTGCATGGTCTCGCGTCCGGTACGCGCCCCAGAAGGGCGAAAGGCTCGAGCTCAAATCCCAATCTGGATATGCGATCCGGGCTCGAGGGTGGGGCAAGATCGCACAAAAGCGCGCCGATGACGAGCCCGAGTGGCTGGAAGCGACGGTCCCGTGTCCTTCGGGGCGCTCGGGCATCGGCAGCGCTTGCCCGCAAGCTCGATAAACCCTGCCCGATCAGCTCATCCGGGAGTTCGCGTGGCGGGGGGCGGTTCGTTGGCGATGGTTCGTGCTACCCCCGGCCGCTGAACGCGCACCGCGGGGGTCCAGGCGACCTTGCCGTCGGCGCGCACGACGCGGGCCCGCACGTATCCTTCGCCCCCTTCGATCCGATAGGAAATCGCCGCCTCGCCAGACACGCCCTTGTGTGTGGCAAGGATCTTTCCCCCGTTGCCGATGAACAAGACGTCGACATTGCGGTCCACGGGCCAGATCGAATAGGCGTCTTCGGTGACGCGAATGCGGCGCAGCAGCGGTCCGGTCGAAGAGTAGAGCAGCCCCTTCTCCAATGCTTCGCAGATGGTCGGTGCATCGAGCTTGTCGGCAAACACCTCGACCCACGCTCGCCCGGGGCGAGAGCCGCGGACCGACCGGAGCCGATGCATATCGTCGACCGCGACGCCGATGTAATCGAGCCCCTCGGTCAAGGTCATGTCCCACATCGTTTCGTGAGAAGGCGTGCCTGGCCTACCGTTGCTGGGTACGAAAGGATGCCCGCTGTAGATCTCGAGGAGGTTCGCTCCGGCGGCCGCGGCCAGGTCCGATGACTTGATGCCCCACGTGAAATTCGGATGGTTGATGAGGGCGAGGCCTCCCGTGCTCCGGATCTCGAGCACGCCGTGGGCGAGCGCTTCGCGGGCCGAAGGAAACGTGCCACCAGGTACGGCATGACGGGTGCAGAGCGCGTTGACGTGGACCTCGCGGCCTCCGCCGCGCATCGTGACCTCTTCGCCGCCGATGACGATGAAGTCGGGGTGCGATTCGGTGGTGTAGTCGACCGGATTGGTGAACATGTTGTGATCGGTGATGACGAGGAAGTCATACCCGTGGGTGCGGTACCAGGCGAAGACGTCGGCCGGCGAGCTGTCTCCGTCGCTGCGGTTCGTGTGCGTGTGCAGATTGCCGCGCCGGAACGAAGCTGCATCGAAGAGACGCACGAATCTCGCTGCCACCCCGGGCGCGGGTTCTTCGATCGGTGCGACCGGCGCGCGCTCTTCGGGCGCGACGGGCGGGCGTTCGGGAATCAGCACGGAAGGAAGGTTGGCGATGCGCCCCTCGGCCACGCCCGGCAAAATGGGCGTGGGCCGCGACTCGTGCTTCCACGCCCAGGCGGCGCAGAGCGCAATGGCTGCGGCGCCAAAGACGACGTTGAGCGGGCGATAGTTGAGGTTCGTCACGACTCTGAGATGCGCGACCGCGAGCGCCCGATGCGCGCGCGTTGCGTCCGTGGACACGCAAAACTAGCACGCCGCACCTGCCGGATCTCGCTTTTGGCGAATGCCGCAACGCGGCGGGTCAGGCCCCACCTTTCCGCATCTCGTCCCTGCCCCCTCTACCTCGTCTTGCCCCGCCACGGACGTTGGTCGCGCGAGGGTCGGACGCGGTCGCTCAGGTGGTAACCCGTGGTGCCACCTCTCTTTCGATAGCGATCCCCCGCGCGCAACATCTCGGCATGGTGGATGAGCCCGATTGGGAATACCGGGGTCGTGCCTTGCGGCGCACGACGACGACGCTCTGTTCCGTGCGGCCGCAATCGTCGTGAGGGAATGCGATTGCGACCCGGAGCTGAGTTCTTGGAAAGTTTGGTTCTGCCTGGAATTCAGGTCCTTTCCTCACGGCTTCGGCTGTATGGAGACGTGCTTGACCGCTGTTGCGGAGTAAGGCCTAAGGTTCACCGCTCGAGGTCGTCGAAGTCGGCGTCTCGTTGGCTCAGGAGAAACCATGGTCTCGACGTTCCGTTCCGTGACGCGATCCTTCGGTGGTTGGCTTTTTGCTGGGGGCGTCGCTCTCGTCGGCGCTGGGTCTTGCGGGGCCTCCGACGAGCATGTGGCGGACCCCGAGCGCGCCTTCGTCGAGACGCCGAGTGGACGGCGCGTGGCCGTGGCACTGCGCGGAGCGGCCCGAGCCGCCGACTTGCGCCTGCCCGACGACCGGTTCGTCATTGCCAAGTTCGAGGGTTCCATTCCCAACGAGACGCGCGCTGCCCTCGCCGAGGCCGGGTTTCGCGAAATCGGCTACCTGCCCTACGACGCGCTCTTGTTGGAGCGTCCCAAGGCGGCGCCGAAGGGTCAGCCAGCGGCGCTCGGCGCGGCGGCTTTTCTGGGCATGTCGGCGTGGATTCCCTACCGGGCCGAAGATCGCGTTTCGAGTGAGCTCTTGCCCCAAGCCATCGCCGCCCGACCGCGCACCGATCGCGTGCCCGTCATGATTCACGTGATGCCGGGGTACGATCGCGCCGCCGTCCGCGCTGCAGCGGTGGCGCATGGGGGCGAAGTGGCCGGCGAGGGTCAGTCCGGGGCGTTCGGGCGCATGAGCGTGCTCTTTGCGAGCGACCAAGTTGCGACCGCGGTGCAAGCGCTCTCCCAGCAAAGCGAGATCTTCTTTCTCGAGCGCATCCACCATGTCGGGCTCCTCAACGACAAGACGGCGGGAACCATCCAAACCGGCACGCAAGGCCATGCCGCGGCACAGACGCCGATTTGGGAGCACGGCATTCGGGGCGAGGGCCAGATCGTCGGGCTCATCGACACCGGCGTCGACGCCAACTCTTGTTACTTCAACGACGCGGCCTTGCCCGTCACGAACACGTGGTCGCAAAGCGGCGGGTACGCGACCAAGACGGACACGACGCACCGCAAGATCCTCGCCTACGACTTTCTCTTTTCCTGCGATCAATACCCGAGCGGCAGCTCCATGGGGACGCCCTGCGACAACCCCACCAACCTCGGCCAATGGGACGCCCACGGCCACGGGACGCACGTTTCCGGGAACATGGTGGGGGACAGCAACAACGACCCGCTCGTCTATGCGGCCCAAGACGGCATGGCGCCCGCCGCCAAGCTCGTCGTCCAAGACGGGGGATACGAAGCGAACACCTGCGCGGAGTGTCCCGGTCTCGGCTGTCCGATCATTTCTCTCTTGCCGCTTTTCGAACAGGCGCGCCTGCAAGGGGTAAGCATCCACAACAACTCTTGGGGCGACAACGAAGAGGCGATGCCGCCGTACTTGCAGTGCAACTACACCGCGCGGTCGCAGGACGTCGACCAGTACATGTGGGACCACCGCGATTTCTTGCTCGTCTTCGCGGCCGGCAATTACGGCGCGATGAACAAAGAGTTCTCGATCGGCAGCCCGTCCACCAATAAAAATGGCCTTTGCATCGGCAGCACGCGCACCGCCAACGCGTCGACGAGCGACGAAAACATGTCTGGCTTCTCATCGCGCGGCTGGTCGTCCGACGGGCGCATCAAGCCCGACCTGATGGTTCCGGGCTTCAATACTTCGGCCAGCACCAACAACACCGTCGATGCCCCGGTCAACTGCGGCACCGGCGGCGGGGGTGGCACGTCGTACGCCGCGCCGATCGCCGTCGGCGCCGCAGCGCTGACCCGGCAGTATTTCATGGACGGCTTTTACCCGACTGGCGCCAAGACGCCGGCCAACACCCTGACGCCGACGGCCGCGCTGCTGAAAGCGATGCTCATCAACTCGGCGGCATCGATGACCGGCACCGACAACGCCGGCGGGGCCATCACGCCGATTCCCTCCAACGAACAGGGTTGGGGGCGCATCCGCCTCGACCAGGCCCTCTTTTTCACGGGCGGCGCGCGCAAACTCTACATCGACGATCATCGTCAGGGCGTAGCGGCCGGCGCGACGGCAGCCTTCACCTATACGGTGAACGCCGTCGAAGCGTCGCAAGCGCTCAAGGTGACGCTCACCTATACGGATTATCCAGGCATGCCGGACTCGCCCCCGATGGCGCAACCGAGCGTCACGGACGCGATGACCTGGAGCGCGCCCCGGCTCGTCAACGACATCGATCTCAGCGTGACCGGTCCTTCGGGCACGTACCTTGGCAACGTCTTCATGGACGGCGCGTCGTCGACCGGGGGCACGGGCGACAAGCGCAACAACGTGGAGCAAGTGCTTTTGGCGGCGCCCACGGCGGGGACGTACACGATCACGGTAAAGCCCGTCAGCATCGTGCAGGGCAACCAAGATTTTGCGCTGGTCGTCACCGGCGCTTTTCAGAGTGTGAGCGGGCCGCCCGGTCCAACGGACGGCGGCAGCGATGCGCCGCTGCCCGACGTCACGACGCCGCCGGCGCAGGATGCGACGGTCGATCAAGAAGCGTCGACGCCGATCGACGCGCCCGCGGCCGATGTCACCACGCGGCCCGATGGGACCGGAGGAGCGGGCGGCGCGGGAGGCGCGAGCGGCAGCGGAGGCGGCGGCGGCGCGGGCACGGCCGGACGGGGCGGAGCTGGAACTGCCGGCGCCAGCGGTAGCGCGGGCGCGAGCGGCGGGATGGCCGACGCGGACACGGCCGATACCGGCCGACCCGATGGCAACAGTGGAGCAGGGGGCGCCGGAGGCAGCGCGCCACCGACGCCACCTGTGGGCGACGCCCCGACCGACTCCGGCTGCGATTGTTCGATGTCCGGCAAAGACAAGTCGCCGAGGTCTGCACTGCTCGGTCTCGGCCTGGTCGCCGCGTTCGTCGGGCGGCGACGCCGGCGCTGAGCGGCTTTTCGCCTCAGTCCTCCAACACGAGTCCGCGCGTTTCGGGGAATACCCAGATCCACGCTCCAGCCAAGAGAGCAAACATCGCCGCTACGGAAATACCGCCGGCGAGGCCGTAATGCTCGGCGATGAGGGTGATGAGCACGGGGGTGAAGAACTGGACCCCGCGCGCGAGGTTGAAGGCCGTTCCCATGGCCGTGCTGCGGATGCTGGTCGGAAAAAGCTCGGCGAAGAGCGGGCCGTAGCCACCGAACATGCCTGTGCCGAACCCGACGAGGAACATGAAAAAGAGAATCAACACCGGCCAGGCGACGATCGCGCCCCAAAACAACGTCACCATCAAGAGCCCCACCGCCATCAGCACCGAGTACACCGAGAAAGCGAGACGCCTGCCGTAGTGGTCGGCGAAAATGCCAAACGACAAGTAGCCCGCGAGGCCGCCGGCTTGGGTGACCAGGATCCACGCGGCCGATTTGGTCATGGAAAAGTGCCGCTCTTCGTTCAAGTAACTCGGCAGCCAGGAATAGGTAAACCAGTAAGCCGACATGTCGAAGAGAGCGAGGACGAGCGCGAACAGGAAGAACTTCCGATGCGCCGGCGACAACAGGACGGCAAACCTGTTCGGGCCGCCCTTGCCGACGCGCTTCCTGTTCTTCTCCCACAGGTCGGATTCGGGCAGCGCCCTGCGGATATAAACGACGAGGAGGGCCGGCAAGAACGAGAGAACGAAGCACGCTCGCCAGCCGAGCACAGGGGCCGCGAACCCGCCCACCACCGACGCCAGGGCAATGCCGAGCGGCGCGCCAGTTTGCATGAATGCGCCATAGCGGCCGCGCACGGGCGCGGGAAATGTCTCGCCCACGTAAGTTTGTCCTGTCGCCCACTCGCCGCCCACCCCGAGCCCGGTGACGATGCGGAAGGCCAGCAGCGTCGGGAGATCGACGGCAAAACCACAGAGCAGCGTGCCCAGGCTATAGGCCAGGATCGTCCATTGCAGGGTGCGCTTGCGGCCAAAGTGATCGGACAGGAACCCGAACAGAGCGCCGCCCACGGCCGTCGCGGCGAGCGAGGCACCCAAGACGTAGGAGAGACGACCGCGCGAAAGCCCGAGCTCGGCGCCGATGGGGCCGAGCAAGAACGAGAAAAGAATGAGATCGTAAAAGTCGAAAACCCAGCCCGCCCAGCTGACGAGGAGGATTTTGTAGTGCGCTTGGGTGAGTCGCGCGTGCTGATTGAGCAGCACCGGCGAATCCGCCGTCACTCGAGCAGCTTGGCGGCGTCCTTGGCGTGGTAGGTGAGCACGAAATCCGCCCCCGCCCGGCGGATCGACGTGAGCACCTCGAGCATGGCTCGGTTTTCGTCGATCATCCCCGCTGCTGCGGCCGCCTTCACCATCGCGTACTCGCCGCTCACGTTGTAGGCCCCGATGGGCAGATGGCTCGCCGCGCGCAGCTTGGCGATCACGTCGAGGTAGGCGAGCGCGGGTTTCACCATGAGAAGGTCCGCCCCTTCCTCCTCGTCGAGTGCCGCTTCGCGCAGGGCTTCGCGCGCGTTCGCCGGGTCCATCTGATAGCCGGCTCGATCGCCGAACTTCGGCGCGCAGTCGGCCGCCTCGCGGAATGGCCCATAGAAGCTGGAGGCGTACTTGACGGCGTACGACAGGATGGCCGTCTCGATGAACGATTCACCGTCGAGCGCGGCACGGATGCGGCCCACGCGCCCGTCCATCATGTCGCTCGGCGCGACGACGTCGGCTCCTGCTTTGGCGTAGACCACCGCGGCTTGGGCCAGCACGTCGAGGGTGGCATCGTTGTCCACCTCGATGACGCCGCGGCGGTTCTTGCGCAAGATGCCGCAGTGCCCGTGATCGGTGTATTCGTCCACGCAAACATCGGCGATGACGAGAAGCTCGGGGGCCGCATCTTTCATGGCGGCGATGGCGCGCGGCACGGGGCC
>DATHEQ010000013.1:0-4326 GCA_035318505.1 Polyangiaceae bacterium
CCCCGTACCCGTACCCGTACCCGTCCCCGGACCCGGACCCGTCCCCGGACCCGGACCCGGACCCGGACCCGGACCCGATCGTGGCCTGGGCGTCTTCTCCTAAACTCGCGGCCGGCACCGGTCGCTCCACTTCGCCGCGTCGCACTTCAGCGTCGCGAGCACACCGAGTTCGTGGAGCTCCACGTCCGGCGTGGCGTCCATCACCGTGTTGGGAAGCGGACCGCTCGTCGCGAGTTCGCCGAGACCTTTGCTCGTGCCCCACCGGCGAACGACATAACCGTCGGTGACGAAGCACTGCGTGCCCCGCTGGGCGAAGTTGCCAACGAACACCCAGCCGCGCTGGGCGATCACAATGCGGATATCCTGCTGCGGGGCAGCAGCCACGCGCTTCTTCTTTGTCGTCGCCATGTGCTCTCTCCTCCTCCTTCTTCTTCAGTTCAGGTGTCCAAGCCGCACGATGGTCTGGCTTGCGCGAGGTACGATCTCGGCGCGCGCGACGGTCTCGTCGGACGCAATCGAGCGAAGGAACGCCGCCGCCTCGTCGAGCGTGAGCGGCTCGTGGATGCGGTCCGTCGTCTCACCATCGAGGCGCAGCAGTACTGCGTACGGGCGCCGCACCAAGAGACCGGCGGTCAGGAACGTCGCGAGGTTGGTGTTCACAACGCCCTCCGGATCGGCAGCGACGCGTTGTCGGCGAGCTTGAAGGCTTCGGCTAGAACGTTGCCGATGCCGTCTACGCCGACGCGCAGCGCGAGGATGTTGTTCGCCGCCCGCAGCAGGCGCGTCGAGTCGAGTTCTTGCTTCTTGGCCATGGTTCCCCCTTTGGTGTTGTTCGCGTACGCGTCCGCTGGCGAGTTCGCGTTCACTTGGCTGCCTTGCGCGCCCGTCGGAGCCGCTCCTTCGTCATCGCGTCGGCGATCTTCCAAGCGAGCTTGGCGAGCGCCATCGGGTAGCCCGGCTCGTCCTCGCGTAGCGAAAGACTGCGGGACGAGATCAGTGCCTTCATCGCTTCGCGCGCATCGAGCACCTTGGACGAGAGGAGCAGCGTGATGTCCATCGATAGACCCAATGCTAGTGACGACTGTCATCGATGTCAAGTGTCATCGACAACGTACGATCGACCCCCCTGGACCGGGCGCAAAGGACCACGCTTGGGCGCATTCGCCCAGCGCGGGTCCAACCCCTTAGTGAGAGATCAGCGCGTAGGTGGGACGGGCTTGACCCGTCGGATGTGACGCGCTTTCAGCGACGGCGGAACCGGATCGGGGATCTCAGCCGCCGTAAGGATCGCCCCGACCTGACGCTGCAAGGCGGCCACCTGCTCTCGGAGGTCGGCGTCGTCGTGGGGCTGGTCGAGAAAGATCCTGCCGTCGCTCGACTTGCCGACCTCAAGCCAACTGCGGTCGATTTGCAGTGCTTCAGCGAATTTGGTGATGATTTCGGAGGAGGAGCGCGCGCCCCTCTCGCCCTTCTCGTACTTCGAGACGAGGCCAACGCCGAGCCCCGCCAGCCTTCCAAGTTCGTTCGATCCAAGTCCACGAGCGTCCCGCGCATACTTCAATCGGCCCGCCAGCTCGCGCAGTTGCTCCGATGTCGGACGGGGGAAGGCGCTCGTAAACCTTTTCAGCACAGGGGGTTTCTTTGGCTTCTTCGGCGGCACAGACCGACACTGCCAGTTGTCACCAGCCGCATCAAGCCGGTCCAAGGCCTACTGATGACACTTGACATCGGTGACGAACGTCATTAGCGTTCGACCCTATGGTGTCCGAAGCAGCTCGCCTCGTGCGCGAGCGGTTGGGTGAGATGGGGTGGAGCCAGTCGGAGCTTCGGAAGCGGCTTCAGGAGCGAGGGGAGAACGTTGCCTCTGGCCTCATCTGTCGCTGGCTCGACGGAACTCGAGAGCCGAGTCTCACTCGCGCGGCGCTTCTCGAGGAAATCTTGGGCGTCGCAACGAGTCTTTGGGCGGTCCCCGCACGCGTAATCAGCGTGCCACCGGTGGCTCCGTCGGAGGCGTCGTAGCCGATGGCGCTGTCGTCGGGCTCGATCCGCGCTCTCTCCCCCCCGCCGGACGCGGGGTCTTCGTTGCATGTGTCCAAGGTGGAGCGCGGCCCCGGTCTGCGCAAAGCCGAACCTCCGTGCAGTGCCTCGTCACCTGAACAGGACGAGGTACCGACGCTGCGCCGGATCCCTATCGGGCAGCGCGATCCGAAGCCGAGCAACACCGGCACGATCGTCCACGCGTTCGGCGAGGTGCACGCCTTTGGCCCGGACGCGAAGTGGCTCGGCCGCTATCCGAACGTCGTCGTGGCGCAGCGCCGGCTGGATCTCTTCTTTGGCCGCAAACCCGGCGGTAGCGGCCGATGCTAACCGACATCGAAAAGCTCACCCGCTACCTCGAAGCCCATCCGGGCGCAGAGATGCACGGCT
This sequence comes from Polyangiaceae bacterium, assembly GCA_035318505.1. Classification (GTDB taxonomy): domain Bacteria; phylum Myxococcota_A; class Polyangia; order Polyangiales; family Polyangiaceae; genus DASWDH01. The sequence goes on from DATHEQ010000013.1 coordinate 2,428, forward strand.
TTCTGTGGTGCGGCGATGGCGACTACCGCTGCGTCGTTCTTGCCGTTGGCGTGAAGCCGAAGAAGAGCATTGCCGCCGAGTTCGTTGGCGACACCGCGGAAGACCTGGTCAAGAAGGCGTTCGGCGCCGGCATCGATATAGGCGATGCGCCTGACGTCCAACGGCGGTGCGAGTCCGCGCCCGCGTCGCTGCGAAGGGGGCGCCGCAAATGAGAACAGCACTGCACCTCGGATGGGTCCTGCTGTTGTCAGTCGCCTCCGTGGTGGTCGTGCACCTGCTCTGCCAAGAGACCGTTCGATGCGAGGAGCGCTGCGGCGGTGAGCTCTGGTTCGCGGCCTTCACGGCGCTCTTCGCCGGGGGACTCTTCGGCTGGCGGATGGTCGATATGGTGTCGGATCGGCGGAGGTGGCGATGACGATCCGCGTCGTCGGTCAGCGGCTGATCTGCGATCTTTGCAACGTCACCCGCTGCCTCGAGGGGAGCCAGGACCCCCATGCGTTTGACCGATTGCAGCAGCACTACTTCACGCTGCTCGAAGCGTTCACGCTCGAGCACCTGCACGGCGCGCCGCGGCCCTCGCGCCTGACGCGTCCGGCGGTGCGGCCGAACCCGCGCGTCACCATCATCACGATCGAGCCGTGGCGGGGTACCGGCTCATGAGCCGCACCGGTCCGCCTCCGATCTACACCTGCGGCGGCTGCGGCAAGAGCACGACGGAATGGGTACCGGGGACGCGAGGGTGGCGCTGGCCGACCATCCCCAACGATCGAGGCCTCTACGACAACCGTGTCGGTCAACCCGCTTGTAGCGATGCGTGCGAGGCGAAGCTTCTCGCCCAGGGGGCCGCGTGAGCGCCGCCGTGTCGCTCGATTGGGCAGGCGCCGGCCCTGCTCCCCGTCGCTCGGGTCGTCGCCGCGCCAAGCGCCTCCTGCGGGCCGTGCCGGCCCCGGCGCGGTTCTTCGCCGTGCAGTGCATGGTCTGCGATCAGCTCGGCCCCTTGGCTCCGAAGGAGGATCGCGGGTTCTCGCCGGCAAAGCGCTCCGGGTGGCGCTTTCTCCTGCTGTCGGAGATGCGCGGCTGGGTCTGCCCCGATTGTCACCATCGCTACCAGCGGCTGCTGCCGCCGCCGACGCGGGGCGACTGCATCGATGGGCCGCGCCCGTGCCCGAAGACGCTCTGCAAGTTCCACCTGTGCGGCGACGTCTCACGCAAGGCCCCGAAGGACTTCGAGCTCGTGGAAACGTGCACGCTCGACATTGTCGATAAGCACGATGAAGGCATGACGCTCAACGATATCGGCAAGGTTCTCTCGATGACGCGCGAGGGCTCAAGGTATATTTTGCTGGCGTGCGTAGCGAAGCTACGCGCCGTCACTGGCCTCGCCTGGGATCTCACCGACGACGATCTGGAGGCCGACGGATGACGATAGCTGATTCGACAGCCCGGCGCTACGGCCCACTGCCGATTCCGATCGACGAGCGTTTCGACGCGAAGGTCGACCGCAACGGTCCGCCGCACCCTTATGACCCCAGCTTGGGCGCGTGCTGGATGTGGACCGCGCGGACCGATCGCGACGGGTACGGCCGGTTCCGCGGCCCCGAGGGCAAGACGATCGGTGCGCACCGCTTCGCACTTGAGCGCGCACTCGAGCGGCCGATCGGCGAAGGTCTGTGCGCGTGCCATTCCTGCGACCGAGAGGGCTGCGTCAACCCGTCGCACCTCTGGGAAGGCACGTCCGGAGACAACATCCTAGACGCGAGCGCCAAAGGGCGGCTGGCGAGCCTGAAGGGGGATCTCAACGGCGCCCGCATCCACAAGGACCGGATGGCGCGTGGCGACGCCCACGGACTGAGAAAGCATCCTGAACGCGCAGCGCGGGGGGAGCGCCGGCCGAATGCG
>DATHEQ010000014.1:0-20505 GCA_035318505.1 Polyangiaceae bacterium
TCGCAGTTGTTGGCGCCGCTCTTGCCGGCCGCGAAGAACTGGACGCTCGTGCCGTTCCAGTTGGCGTTGCAGGTCTGCGGTTGGTTGGCGTTGCAGACGACGTTGTTATTGATCCACGGGATCTGACCGCGGGGAACGAAACGCGAGACGTGCTCCTTTACGACGTTGAGGCTCGTGAAACACGTGAGCTGCGAGTCTTCCGTGGCGACCGTGGAGCGATCCCAGATGCCGATGCCGCCGGCCGGGACGGGAACCATGCCCGTCACCTTGGCGCCGGCTGCCGTGTTGTTGTTGACCGTGGCGAGTGTGCCGACGCAGTTGGTGGTGACCGTCGCGTCGCCCGCCGCCGTCCACGTCAACTTGCCGTAGTTGTCGGTTTTGCCCGCCGTCCCTCCGACGGAGATGTTGGCGAGCGCGGCGGTGCGATCGACGCGCATGCCGAAACCTGGCGAGCGCTCGGGCACCTTGTATTTGAGCGTGCCGTCGGCGTAGGTGAGGTTGTCCTTGCGCGCGACGTTCGCGCCGCTGGCCGCGTCGACGTAGACCGTCCACGACCCCATCGCATTCGGTTCCGCCACCTGAACCGGCGTCACGCGATGGTATTCGATCGCGCCCGACGCGCGGACCATCGGCAAAATCACCGTCTCTTCAACATTGCTCGCGACGAGCGTGCGCCCCATATCGGCCATCCACCCCGTGGCCGACGACTTCACCGCGGCGGAGGGGGCGTCGATAGCCGAGGCTGGCACCGACACGTTGGGGAATGCCGTCGATCCGAAGACAAAGAGACGGTCATTTTTGAACTCGAAGATGAGATGCGCATCGAGGACCTTCATTCCTCTGTGCGTCTGGATGAAGCCGAGGGTGCGCATCTCGCCGTCGCTGATGTTGTCGACGAGTTGGATGTCGCTCGGGCTCGCGCCCGGCGCGAGAAGCGCGATGTGCCGCGCGATGAAAGCGCGCGTAAATTGTTCGGCGGCCGCAGCGTCGTTCACCGAACCGGGTGCTGCGATGCCCGATCCGTGCACTGCCATGGGCACACCGGTGACCTCATCCCAGAGTCCCGTCCAAGTTCCGCCGGCGATCTGCTGGAAGCTGCCCCATGCCGAGGCGCGCGACGCCGGCGCGGCGCCTGTTCCGACTGCGAGTGCGCGCAGAGAATCGCCTGTTTTGACCTCGAGGACGCCGGCCGCTGGCCCCGCCGACGGAGTGGTGGGCATTACCGCGGCGGCTTGTCCCGTAAGAGTTCCAATAGCAACCAGCGAAAGAAGAGATACCGAACGCCTCATCACTCGTTTTCCTCCTGACGAGGCAACCCCTCTGGTTCGTCGCCTACGCCTTAGACTGAATAATCGCCTACACCTGGAATGTGTTGTACGTCAGTGCGGGGTCTCTCCCGCCAAAGAGGCACGTATGCCCACATCCCACGTCGCGGATCGAAGGTCAATACGAGAGGGCCGTGATTCGATGCGAAATGCGCATTACGCAAACATGAACGCGCAGCGTCATCGCGCGACGCGCCTCGAGCGCTGCGCGAGTTAGGATGCGTTGATGCGCGTCCTCTTGGTGTCGGCGAACCGCGAGACCTTACCGTCGCCGGTGGTTCCGCTCGGACCTCTCGCGGTTGCGGGCGCGCTGCGCGATGAACACGATGTTCGTCTCGTCGACCTTTGCTTCGAAGAAGATCCGCGTGCGGCGGTGGAGCGCGCCATCGCCGCGATCGATCCCGAGGTCATCGGGGTCGGTCTGCGCAATCTGCACAGCAACGCGTACGACGGCACGGAGCGCCTTCTTGCCGAGTATCGCGATCTCGTTACGTCGATCCGCGCCGCGTCGACAGCACCGATCGTGCTCGGAGGGGCCGCTTATTCGCTGCAACCCGAGACGCTGCTCGCGCGGCTCGGCGGAGATTACGGCGTCGTGGGGGAAGGGGAGCGCGCTTTTCGCGATCTCGTCGATCGGCTTGCGCGCGGAGAAAAGCCGGCACCCATTCAGCGCGCCGTTGCCGCGCCCGCCGCGATCGTGCGCCCGCGCCGTCTTTACGGCGCCGCGTCGTGGCCTCCCAGCGATCTCGACGATCTTCCGCCGCCCGCGCGCGACCTCGTCGACCCGCGCTACTACGCGTTCGATGGCACCGACAATCTTCAGACCAAGCGAGGGTGCGCGTTCGCCTGCGTCTATTGCGATTATCCCGATCTCGAGGGGACGAAGGTGCGCGTGCGCGACCCTGCCGCCATCGCCGAGGAAATGGTGACGCGGAGCGGCGTTGCCGGCGTGACGCATATGTTCTTTGTCGACAGTGTCTTCAATGTGCCGCGCTCACACGCGCTTGCCGTTTGCGCTGCCATCGAGCATCGTCACAACCCGCTGCCGTGGGTTTGCTACGCCTCGCCGGTCGCGCTCGACGAAGAGGTGGTGCGCGCGATGGCGCGGGCGGGGTGCCAGGGGGTCGAAATCGGATCCGATAGCGGCACGCCGCGCATGCTGGCAGAGCTGAAAAAGCCATTTACGATCGAGCACATCGCAAGAGCGCGCGGGCTCTTTCGCGAACATGGCATTCACGATTGCCACACCTTCGTCTTGGGAGCGCTCGACGAAACCCCCGCCGAGGTGCAGGAGACGCTCGCCTTCGTCGAACGCTTGAACCCCGACGTTGCCGTTTTCATCGTGTTCATGGAGGATCGCGAGACGATGACGATCGGTCGCGCGCGCCACCGCGACGCCATTTTGCGCCTTCTTGCCGACGAAGCGCCGAAGCGGCAAGGGTGGGTCGTCCCCGAGCTCGGCATTCGCTTCGGCGCCAAGATCAATGACATCGTGCGACGGCGCGGGCTGAAGGGGCCTTCGTGGCTGCACCTCGCCCGCATGCGCGCTGGGGGATCGTCCGGAGCCGCGTCCGGAGGTCCGAGTGCTGGCCGCGTGCCGGGACCGTAGAATTGATTCCGCTTTGGGTCAGGCCCCCGTACCGCCGCACGCCACGCTTCCCCGTCTGCGCCAGGCAGCCGCGGGCTGCCGCGCCTGCGATCTCTGGGAGCGAGGGACGCAGACCGTGTTCGGCGAAGGCGCGGTGCACGCTGACGTGATGTTCGTCGGCGAGCAGCCGGGAAATGACGAGGATCTCTCGGGCCGGCCTTTCGTCGGACCGGCCGGCAAATTGCTCGACGATGCGCTCGAGCGCGCCGGCATCGATCGCGTCGCCGCGTACGTCACCAACGTGGTCAAGCATTTCAAATGGGAACCGCGCGGCAAGCGCCGTATTCACAGCAAACCAAACGCCGCCGAAATCAAGGCCTGCTACCCCTGGCTTCTCGCCGAGATCGCGCAGGTGAAGCCCAAGGTGCTGGTGTGTCTCGGGGCCACCGCCGCCCAGGCGCTCCTCGGAAAGGCTTTTCGCGTCTCGGTCGAGCGCGGCAAATTCGTTCCGTCGCCGCTCGCGCAGCACGTGATGGCGACAGTGCACCCTTCGTCGATACTGCGCGCGTTGGACGACGACACGCGCCACCGTGAAATGGATCTGTTCATCCGCGATCTGGCCAAGGTGGCGGACCTCCTCACGGCCCAATAGCGTTCGCTCTTTGCGCGCGCGTCCGGGCCGTTCTCGTGCACAATCCAGGGCCCGATGAGCGCCCCGGCCGATGACGTCGACGCGTGGCGGCCGCGCTGGCTCGCGGTTGCGAACCAGGGGTCCTATCGCCTCACGCGTTTCGTGTTTCTGCGCTTCTTGGGACTCATCTACACCGTCGCCTTCGCCGTGGCGTGCAATCAGCTGGTGCCGCTCGTCGGTCATCGAGGGCTGCTTCCCGCCGACCAATTCTTGGAGCGGGTGAAAGAGACGCTGGGAAGCGAAGCGGCGATGCGCCTTCCGACGCTCTTCTGGTTCGGCGTTTCCGATGCGGCGCTCGCCGGCGTTGCCTACGCGGGTCTCGTCCTCGCCTTGCTCGTTCTCGCCGGCTTCGCCAACGCCATCATCCTCTTTCTGCTCTGGGTGCTCTATCTATCCATCGTCCAGGCTGGGCAGCTCTTTTGGGGATACGGATGGGAGTCGCTCCTTCTCGAAACCGGCTTTCTCGCCGTCTTTCTCGCTCCGCCGCTCGATCCGCGTCCGTTTCCCAAGAAGGACGCGCCGCCGCGGGTCGTCGTCTGGCTGCTTTGGTGGCTCGTCTTTCGGCTCATGCTCGGGGCGGGCCTCATCAAGCTCCGCGGCGACGCGTGCTGGACGAACCTGACGTGCCTCGTGACCCACTACGAGACCCAGCCGCTGCCCAATCCGCTCAGTCCCTATCTTCATCGGCTCCCTTTGCTCGTGCAAAAAGGGAGCGTTCTTTTCAATCACTACGCCGAGCTCGTGGCCCCCTTCCTTCTTTTCTGCCCGCGCCGTTTTCGGCATTGGGGCGCGCTCTCGATCATCCTGTTTCAAACGCTACTCATCGTGAGCGGCAACCTGTCGTGGCTCAATTGGCTCACGATCACCATCGCCCTCGCCTGTTTCGACGATCGCGCGTGGATCCGCATCTGCCCCGCTCGGTGGCGCGGCAAAGTCGAACCGCTCGCCGCCGTCTACCCGATGTCCAAGGTGCGCCGCCGCACCGTCATTACATACGCCGTCATCGTCGGCGTACTCAGCTTGAATCCAGTGCTCAATATGGTCTCGCCGTCACAGCGGATGAACAGCTCGTTTGACCCGCTCTATCTCGTCAACACCTACGGCGCTTTCGGTAGCGTGGGCCGCGTGCGCTACGAGATCATCGTCGAGGGCACCGACGACGACGATTTCTCGACGGCCGATTGGCGGGCTTACGAGTTTCGTTGCAAACCAGGGCGGCTCGATCGCCGCCCGTGCGTAGTGGCCCCGTACCAATATCGGCTCGACTGGCAAATGTGGTTCGCGGCGATGTCCGATATTCGTCGCGATCCCTGGGTCGCGCACTTCGTCTACAAGCTCTTGCGCGGTCAGCCGTCGATCCTTTCGCTCCTCGCGTCGAACCCCTTTCCGTCGCGCCCGCCCAAGTACATCCGCGCCGAGCTCTATCGCTACGAGTTCACTACTTCGCGCGAGCCCACCTCGGACTATTGGAAACGCACACGGGTGGGGGCTTTTCTGCCGCCGGTGTCAGCGATGGATCCAGGGTTCTTGGACTTTCTCGATCGCTATGGCTGGCTTGATGAGCCCGGCTTTTGAGTTCAAAAATTCATCTCTACGGCAAAGACGCGCGGCGTCATCAACGGTGAGCCATTCTTCAGCGGCTAGGTAACTGTTCAGCCGGGGCCCGGTCCAAAGGAGGCGCACATGGCGACGACCCAGCGAAGCAAGGCCAGTTCCGCGCAGTCGTTCGCGGCCGACTCAGAGACCGCGGATCGCGTGCGAAGCTTGGCGAGCAACCGCGTATGGCTCGTGCTTGCGTTGCTCTGCATGGCGGGTTGTTCCGGCAACGAAGAGACCGGAACGGGCGGCAGAGCAGCGGGCGGTGGATCGCCCGCGGCTACGGGCACTGGAACGGGCGGGAGCGGAGGGTCGGAAACCGGCGGCACGGGGGGCGCAGCAACGAGCACGGGAACGACGGGCACGGGAACCACGAGTACGGGAACGACGGGCACCGGCGGGTCCACGGGTGGGACGGGCGGCAGCGGCGGATCGGCGACGGGTGGAACGGGGGGCAGCGGAACGGCCGGATCCGGGGGAAACGGCGGATCCATCGTCGACGCGGGCAAGCCCGCGGACGTGGGGAGCGGCCCCGTCGATGCTTCGGCAAGCACCGGGTGCGGCGCTGCCACTTGGCCCGCGAGCGGCAACTTCAACATCGATGTCGCGGGCACGCAGCGGCAATACATCGTCAAAGTCCCTGCGGGCTACGACACCAACCGCCCTTACCGGCTCATCATGACGTGGCACGGTCTCGGCGGAACGGCGGCCCAAGTGGCGGGCGGACGCGGACCGTACGGCGGCTACTACGGGCTCGACGCGCTCGCCGGCGGCACGGCGATCTTCGTTTCGGGACAGGGGCTCGGTCCCGACGGCGGCGCCGGCTGGCCCAACACGGGCGGCCAGGACGTCGCGTTCACACGCGCGCTCGTCGACTCGCTCCGCAAGAGTTACTGCGTCGACAATACGCGCATCTTCTCGGTCGGCATGAGCTACGGCGGAATCATGTCCAATACGCTCGGCTGCGCGATGGGCGATACGTTCCGCGCCATCACGCCCCAATCGGGGAGCGGCCCGCGCGGCACATGCGTCGGACAAGTCGCGGTGTGGATCTCGCACGGCAACGTCGACGAGACGGTGGGCTTTTCTCAAGGGACGGCAAGTCGCGATTTTTGGCTAAAAGCGAACCACTGCGGTGCAACGACGACACCCGCCAACCCGAGCCCGTGCGTCTCCTACGAGGGGTGCGATCAGGGCAAACCGATCACGTGGTGCGAGTTCGACGGTGGTCACGTCATTCAAAACTGGGCGCCGCAGGGGATCTGGAACTTCCTGTCCGCGCTTTGACCGAACCCCGCTCCGGGGCTGTTAACACAGGGACGCGCGTCCGACTGGCGCGCGGCCGAGGGCCGTGACAGAGGAAAGGAAGCTGCCATGCGTGGTGTTCCCTCGTCGGCCTGTGTTCTTGTGCTTGCGACGCTCGGGTGTGCGTCACAACGGCAGACCGGTGCGGCGCTGGTCGTCGCCGGCGCCGGCGCGACCATGGTGGGTGCGTCGGCAGCGAGTCACTCCTCTTGCAGCGGCGCCTTCGGTTGCTACTACCGCGCTCCGGCGCCATGGGGATCGAAAGTGGCTGTAGCCGGAGCGGCTGTCGCTGCCGCGGGATACGCGGCCATGGCCACGGCACCTCGCGGCGACGCGCAAACGCGCCGCTCGCCGCCTACGCAAACCTCGCCGGAAGATGCGTGGCGTTTGCAGCGAAAAAAACCGCCGACCGAGCCCCCCCCCGAATCCACCGAGGAAGAGCGCGATCCGTGAAACGGTCGGCCGGCGCGATCGTCGGCCGACAGGTTCACGCCGTCCGGTCGGAGGCGACGTTGGAGAGTGCCGCCTGCGCTGCGGCGAGCCGCGCGATCGGAACGCGGAACGGGGAGCACGATATATAGGCGAGCTTTTGCTCGTGGAAGAAGCGGATCGAGGCGGGATCGCCGCCGTGCTCGCCGCAGACGCCGAGCTTCATCGCGCTCTTGACGGCGCGCGCTTTCTCACAAGCGTGGCGGACGAGCGCACCCACCCCGGTCACGTCGAGCGACTGGAACGGGTCCGCGGGGAGCAGCCCCTGCTCGACGTAGACGGGCAGAAACTTGCCCGCGTCATCGCGCGACAGACCCATCGTGGCCTGGGTGAGATCGTTGGTGCCGAACGAGAAGAAGTCCGCGTTCTCCGTGAGATCGCCGGCCAGGAGCGCCGCGCGAGGCAACTCGATCATCGTGCCGAAGAGGTAAGGCACCTGGCACTTTTGTTCTGCGAACACGCGCACGGCGACCCGATCGACCAGCTCCTTCATGCGGTCGAGCTCCGGCCGGGTGATGACGAGCGGGATCATGATCTCGGGCAAAACTTCCACGCCGTCGCGAGCGACTTCGCAGGCTGCCTCGAGAATGGCGCGCACCTGCATCTCGTAAATCTCGGGGTAGGTGACGGCCAGCCGGCAGCCGCGGTGCCCGAGCATGGGATTGAATTCGTGCAGCTCGACGCTGCGCTTTTTGAGCTCGTCGATGGGCGTATTCGTGTCGTGGGCGAGCTTTTCGAGCTGCGCCGACTCTTGCGGCAAAAACTCGTGCAGCGGCGGATCCAAGAGCCGGATCGTGACCGGCAGTCCTTTCATCTCGCGGAAGATGCCGACGAAGTCGCCGCGCTGGAAAGGCAATAGCTTGGCCAGCGCTTTCTCGCGCGCCGGCCGCGTCGTGGCGAGGATCATTTCCCACATCACGGGGATGCGCGCGCCGTCGAAGAACATGTGCTCGGTGCGGCAAAGGCCGATACCCTCGGCGCCGAAGTTGCGCGCGGTGCGCGCATCGAGCGGCGTATCGGCATTGGCGCGCACACGCAGCTGGCGGGCGCCGTCCGCCCACTCCATGAGCTCGGCGAATTCCTCGGAGAGCGCGGCGGGGGCCGTAGGAACGCGGCCGACGTAGACGCTGCCCGACGAGCCGTCGAGCGTGATCACATCGCCGGCTTTGATGCGGCGCGTGTCCTTCTTGGTGCCGTCTTCGTCGTAGACGGTGATGAGCATCACTTGCTCGGCGTAGTCCACGCTGATCGCCGAGACCCCCGCCACACAACATTTGCCCATCCCGCGCGCGACAACGGCGGCGTGGCTCGTCATGCCTCCGCGCGCCGTCAGCACGCCGAGCGCGGCTTTCATGCCGGCCACGTCTTCGGGCGATGTCTCGACGCGCACCAAAATGACGCCCACGCCCTGCCCCGACCGACGCTCCGCGTCTTCGGCGCTGAACACCACTTCGCCGCTCACCGCGCCCGGGCTCGCCGGCAGACCACGCGCGAGCAACGTTTTTTCGGCTTTGGGGTCGAGGGCGGGGTGCAGTAGCTGATCGATCGACGACGGATCGACGCGCAGGACCGCCTCTTTCTGGTCGATGAGCCGCTCCTTGGCCATCTCCACTGCCATGCGCACGGCGGCGCGCGCGGTGCGCTTGCCATTGCGGCATTGGAGGAGAAAGAGCTGCCCCTGCTGGATGGTGAACTCGATATCCTGCATGTCGCGGAAGTGCTTTTCGAGTCGATTGCGCACTTCGACGAGCTTCTGAAAGACGTCGGGCATCTTCGCTTCGAGCGATGAGCCTGGATCGGTGCCGGCTGCGCTTTCCGCATCGCGACGGAGGGGGAGCGGCGTGCGGATGCCGGCCACGACGTCTTCACCTTGCGCGTTGGGCAGCCACTCGCCGAAAAATTGGTTTTCCCCCGTCGATGGGTTGCGGGAAAACGCCACGCCGGTGGCCGAATCATCCCCCAAGTTGCCGAACACCATCGATTGCACGTTGCAAGCCGTGCCCCAGCTTTCGGGGATGCCGTGCATCTTGCGGTACGTCTTGGCGCGCGCGTTGTTCCAGCTATCGAAGACGGCGCGGATGGCGCCCCACAGCTGCGCCTCGGGATCGGTCGGAAATGGCTTGCCCGTTTCGCGAACGACGATGTCCTTGTAGATGCCGATGAGCTTCTCTAGCTCGCTGGCCGGGATTTCGGAGTCCGGAAGGCGCCGTTTCAGCTCCTCCTTGTTCCACTGCGAAGCCGAAAGCCCTGCCTTCGTCGCCACCTCGTAGCGAATGGCGTCGAGATGCTCTTCGAACTTCGCGCGAGGGACGTGGAGGACGATGTCCGAGTACATCATGATGAAGCGCCGGTAGGCGTCGAAGGCAAAGCGCTGGTTGCCGGTCTCCTGCGCCAGGGTGCGAGCGACGTCGTCGTTGATTCCGAGGTTCAAGACGGTGTCGAGCATGCCGGGCATCGATGCGCGCGCGCCCGATCGCACGGAGACGAGCAGAGGCCTTTCCGCTCCGCCGAGCTTGCGCTGCATGAGCGACTCGACGGCGGTGAGCGCGGCGCGCACTTCGGCGCGGATCTCGTCGCGCAGTCCGTACTCCGCACCCCGCGACGCGTAGTCGACGGCGACTGCGGTGCTGATGGTAAAGCCGGGTGGCACGGGGATGCCGAGACGTGTCATCTCCGCGAGTCCCGCGCCCTTTCCACCCAAAAGCTCTTTTTGGGTGCCATCCCCGTCAGCTTTTCCGCCTCCGAACAAGTAAACGTAACGGCCCATCGTGATGACTTCCTCCTCGAATCGCGGCGGCCGAGGCTACCACAGGAAAGACCCTTGGCAGCATCCAGACGATGGTTACCGTGCCGGGGTGCACCTCCTTGTACAGTGGCTCATCCTCTCTTTGGCTTTTTGGCTTACCGCTAAGGTGGTTCCCGGGTTCCACGTGAGAAGCCTCGGTGACGCCATCGTGGTGGCGGCGGTTTTCGGCATCGTCAATTTCTTGCTCGGCACGCTTCTTTACGTCGTGCTCGGCGTCGCCACGCTGGGGATCGGTTTCTTGCTTTCGCTGATCACGCATTGGATCGTCAATGCGATCTTGCTGAAGGTCACGGACGGCCTGACGCACCGCCTCGAGGTGCGCGGCTTCGGCACGGCCCTCATTGCCGCCCTCGTCATGAGCGTGCTCGGCAAATTGGGCATCTACGCGATGAACATCGCCATGCACCACTCGCCCGCGGGGTCGATTTACATCTAATTCCGACCGTTCGAAGGGCTGGGGGCCCGATGCGCCGCGGGCGTGTGCATTGCGCCGCCGATGTGGCGTGAGGGCCGCCCATGTGGGTTTACAATTCGAAAACGCTAGCGAATTAGCTTGGCAACAATTTGCCGTGGACTCTAGCCTGGTCTCCCATGCCTATGTCTGTGCTTCGCTGGTCGTGTCTTTGTTGCTTGCTTGCCGTTATCCCTGCTTGCTCCGACGACACATCATCGGGCAGGGTGCCGCCTCCGATGGAGATTCCAGATGGCTCGACGTCGATGCCCGACAGCACGACGCCCGAGCCCGAGCCCGAGCCCGAGCCCGATGCCGGCCCAAATGGAGACGACGGGCGCAGCGACGATGTGGATGCAACGTGTGAGCAATACGCGCAGCTCGAATGTATGAGCGACAAGAACTGCTTTCCCGTTTACCTCGATTGGACCTACGGCTCCTACGAGGCGTGTCTGACCCGAGCCAAAGAGACGTGTCTCGCGTGGTCGTCGCTCCGCGGGTCGAGCCTAACGGCGCCGCGGCTCCTGGCGTGCGTGCGCGCCAACATCGCGGCCGGATGCGACGCGGGAGGGCCCTTTTCCGAATGCCAAGCGTTGCCCGGAACGCTGCTCAACGCGAGTGGCTGTCTTTTGAACGACCAGTGCGCTACCGGGTATTGCCGGCGCGAAGGAGTGAACGGTTGCGGCTCTTGTGCGGACAAGCTCTCGGAAGGGGCGCTCTGTTCACAGTCGAGGGATTGCCAGAGCAACCGCTGCTCGAACGGCCGGTGTGCTCCGATTTTGAAGGAGGGGGAGGCCTGCACGGTCTCCAACGATTGTCTCCGTAACCTCGTGTGCAACGAGGGTGTCTGCCAGAAGATAACGCTCGTCGGCGAAGGTCAGGCGTGCGCCGGAGCGACGCTGTGCGACGTGTACATGACTTGCGTGAATGGGGCTTGCGTGGAAGACGTCGCCGTGGACATCGGCCAAAAGTGCGGCAAAGCGGACGGCGGACGGTTCGCGTTTTGCCGCGCAGGCGATTGCGACGCGCAATCGGTGTGCGTGGACCGGCCGCAGCCCGGAGCCGGATGCCCGGACGGGTCCTGCGCCGGTAGCGGGGTCTGCTACCAAGGTCGCTGCCGAGCAATGACGTCCGAGGTCTGCGATGTGCCCCCGCAGAATGCCGTTCCCCGCGAGTTCGTGGACGGGCGGGGTCGTCTGCGTTGATGGGACGACCTCCGCACGCTCGCTCGTAGGGCAGATCGAACGATCGGGCGGGTGACCGTTGCAACCCGGTCGCCGCTGGCTTAGACACGAATCACCGATGGAGGCGGCCAGGCAACACGAGCCCCACATCGCGTCCATCCTCGACCGCGCCCTCAGCGGAAAGCGGCTGACGCGTGAGGACGGCTACGCCCTCATCGCGTCGTCGAGCGACGATTCCCCCGCGCTGTTCGAAGCGGCGCGGGCGCTCGCGGATGCCGGACACGGACGGCGCGTGACCTTTTCGGCCAAAGTGTTCGTTCCGCTCACCACGTTGTGCCGCGATTACTGCGGCTATTGCACCTTCCGGCGCGACCCCGGCGAGCCGGGCGCGCGGACGATGGAGATCGACGAGGTCGTCGCACTTTGCGCGGACGGCGAAAAGCTCGGCGTCAAAGAAGCGCTCTTTTCCCTCGGCGATCGCCCAGAGGCGCTTTTCGGCGAGCACCGCAATTGGCTCACGATGCATGGGCATCGCACGACGCTCGGGTACTTGCGCGACGCGTGCGCCGCGGTGGTCGATCGCACCTCGCTTTTACCGCATGCCAATCCGGGCCTCATGGGGGCGCCCGATTTGCGCGCCCTGCGCGAGGTGAACGCCAGCATGGGGCTCATGCTCGAGAGCACGTCGGAACGACTTCTTCTGCCTGGCGCAGCGCACGATCGTGCTCCCGACAAGGTTCCGCTGCGAAGGCTCGCCACCATCGAGGCCGCCGGCGCGCTCAAGATCCCCTTCACCACCGGCATTCTCATCGGCATCGGCGAAACGCCTGCGGAACGGGTGGACGCGCTGCTCGCCCTTCGCGAGTTGCACGAGCGCTACGGCCATATCCAAGAGGTCATCGTTCAGAACTTTCGCGCGAAGCCGACGATTCGCATGCGCGACGAGAAGGATCCATCCTTTCGCGATCTCGCCCATACGTTGGCGGTGGCGCGGCTGCTCCTCGGCCCCCGCATGAATCTGCAGGCTCCGCCCAACCTCTCGCCGGCGACGTATCCGGCGCTTCTACGCGCCGGCCTCAACGACTGGGGCGGGATCTCTCCTTTGACGATCGATCACATCAATCCCGAGGCCCCATGGCCGCATCTCGCGCTGCTCGAGCAGGCGACGGCGAGCCTCGGTTACGAGCTGCGCGAACGACTCGCCGTCTACCCCGAGTACGTCGTCGGCGACGGCGCTTTCCTCCATGAGCGCATGAAAGAGAAGATGCGTGCGCTCGCCGGCGCCGATGGGCTCGCGCGTCCCGAGCTCGAGCGATGGAGGCAAAGATGAGCGCGCTCGCGGAAAGCAGCCGCTTGCTGCAGGGCATTCTCGAGCGCGCGCTGGAAGGCGAAGAGATCGGCGCCGCGGATGGAGAGCTGCTCTGTCGTGCGCATGGTCGGGATCTGCACGCCGTCGTCGCCGCCGCCGACGAGCTCCGCGAGCGCCAGGCGGGCGACGTCGTGACTTACGTCGTCAATCGCAACATCAACTTCACCAACGTTTGCATCAAGCACTGCACGTTCTGCGCGTTCAGCCGCGATCACCGGCAAGAGGAGGGATACCTCTTACCGATGGAGGAGATCGTTCGCCGCGCCAGGGAAGCGCGCGACCTCGGTGCCACCGAAGTCTGTATCCAAGCCGGGCTCCCTCCCAAGCTCGACGGTTGGTACTACGTCGAGCTGGTGCGGACGTTGAAGCGTGAAGTGCCCGAGCTCCACCTGCATGCTTTCTCACCGGAAGAGATCCTCTACGGCGCGACGCGCGCCGGGGTTTCGATTCGTCATTACCTCGAGGCGCTCCGCGAGGCGGGGCACGACACGCTGCCTGGCACATCGGCCGAGATCCTCGACGACTCCATTCGCGACGTCATCTCCAAGGGACGCATCAGCACCGAGCAATGGAGCGAGGTCGTGACCACGGCGCACGATCTCGGTATCCGCACCACCTCGACGATCATGTACGGCCATATCGAGACGTACGGCCACTGGACGAGGCACATGGTGCTCTTGCGCGACATCCAGAAGAACACCGGCGGCTTTACCGAGTTCGTTCCTCTGTCGCTCATCCACCAAGAAGCGCCCATGTACCAGAAGAAGCTCGTGCCCGGCGTGCGCGAGGGGGCCACGGGCGCGGAAGTCGTCAAAATGCACGCCGTCGCGCGCATCATGCTGGGAGCAACGTTTCGCAACATCCAAGCGTCGTGGGTCAAAGAAGGGCCCAAAATGGCGCAGTACCTGCTGTCGTGCGGCGCCAACGATCTCGGTGGAACGCTCATCAATGAGAGCATTTCGACTTCCGCCGGCTCGCTCTACGGGCAGCTCGTACCGCCGCGCGAGCTACGCCGGCTCGTGCGTGACATCGGGCGCACACCCGCCGAACGAACGAGCCTTTACGGCATCCGCCGGCTGTTCGATGCGAGCGATTGCGACAGCGATGTCGAGAGCCCGCTCGACGCGGTCGACGACGCCGAGGCGCGTTTCGGGTCCTATCGCAGGCTAGCCATGGCCCCGGATTTTCGCTTCCAGCACCCGCAGAAGCGCCCTCCCTCATGAAAGTCGTCGCGCTCGCAGGCGGAACGGGAGCGGCCAAGTTTCTGCGCGGCCTTTGTCGTGTCGCCGACCCCGCCGCCGTCACCGTGATCGGCAACACCGGTGACGATCTCGAAATGTGGGGGCTCTCGATTTCGCCCGATCTCGACACGGTGATGTACACGCTGGCCGGCGTCGTCGACCGCGCCAAAGGGTGGGGCGTCGAAGGCGACACGTTCCAGTGTCGCGAGGCCATAGCGCGCCTCGGAGCCGCGTCGTTCTTCGGCCTCGGCGATCGCGATTTGGCGACGCATCTCTTGCGAACCGAACAGCTGCGGGCCGGCCTCTCCTTGGCCGAGGTGACGGAGGGGCTTTGCCGCCGATTCGGCGTGAAGAGCCGCATCGTCCCCATGTCGAACGAACAGGTGCGTACGCGCGTGAAGACGCCGAGCGGCTGGCTCGACTTTCAAGAGTTCTTCGTTCGCGATCGGTGCGCGCCCGAGGTGTTCGACGTCGCCTACGAAGGTGCCGACCGCGCGCGCCCCGCTCCGGGCGTTTGCCAGGCGATCGCCGAAGCCCGCTGCGTCATCATTTGCCCCTCCAACCCGATCAGCTCCGTCGGGCCGATCCTGGCGGTGCCCGGTATTCGCGAGGCGCTGTCCGCGACCTCGGCGCGCGTCGTGGCGGTGAGCCCGATCGTCGGACGTGCTCCGGTGAGCGGCCCCGCCGGCAAAATGATGGCCGCCAAAGCTTTCGAGGTTTCGGTCCTCGGTATCGCTACCCTGTACGGCGAGTTCGTCGATTGTCTCGTCATCGACCATCGGGACGCGAACCTCGGTACTGCGCTTCGAGCACGCGGCATCGAGGTGCTCGTGACGGACAGCATCATGCAGACGGCGGAACAAGAAAAAGAGCTGGCCGAGGCCGTGCTCCAGGGGTTCGCGTGACCATCGCCGTCGTTCCGGTCAAAGATCTGGCGCGCGCCAAGCAGCGGCTCGCCGCGCGTCTCTCCTCGACCGACCGGCGTGCGCTGGTGCTCCTCATGCTCGAGGACGTTCTGCAGACGCTGCGCCGCGTGCCGGCCTTGTCCGGCATCATCGTCGTGACCCGCGAAGGGGAGGTGGCCGCGCGGGCCACGCAGTTCGGGGCAGAGGTCCTCCAAGAGCCGGCCAACGACGGCTACACGTCAGCCATCGAACGCGCGGTGCGAGAGCTCACGCGTCGCGGTGAACCCTCCATGCTGAGCATCCCCGGGGACGTGCCTGGCGCGACGGCCGAGGAGATCGAGGCGTTGCTCGCCGCGAGCCCAGCCGCTCCGTCCGTCGTGCTCGCCCCGTCGCGCGACGGCCGTGGGACGAACGCTGCGCTCGTCTGCCCCCCGAACGCGTTCGAGCTTCGCTTCGGTGAGCCGAGCTTCGAGGCGCACCTGGCCCGCGCGCGCGAGGCGCATCTCAGCATCGAGGTGCTGCGCCTTCGCGGCCTGGCGCTCGATCTCGACCGCCCCGACGATCTCGACGCCTTTCTTCGCGAGCCGACCCCCACGGCTTCGTACTATTTCTTGTCCGAGGCTCTCGGGGGCCCGGCCCGGGCTCCTGTCCAGGTCACCCGGAATCACCGGACGCCATGAAGGTCGAGCTATTCGCTATCGAGGGGCTTCCCGACGTCGTGCCCGGCGACGACATCGCAGCGCTGGTCGCGCTCGGGATCCGCAGACTCGGGGAGCGGCTCGAACCGGGCGACATCGTCGTCATCACACAAAAAATCGTCTCCAAGGCGGAAGGGCGCCTCATTCCGCTCGCGGAAGTAGAGCCGTCCGCCTTTGCCGTGCAATGGGGCACGGCGAGCGGTACCGATCCGCGCGTGGTCGAGCTGGTGCTCCGCGAGAGCCGGCGCATCGTGCGCATGGATCGCGGCGTCATCATCGTCGAGACGCACCAGGGGCTCGTCTGCGCCAACGCCGGCGTCGACCTGTCCAACGTGGCCGGCGGGGAGGTTGCTACCCTGCTGCCGGTCGACCCGGACGCCTCGGCGCGCCGGATCCGCGCCGGTCTTCACGCCAGCGCGGGTGTCGAGGTCCCCGTCATCATCAGCGATACGTTCGGGCGTCCATGGCGGGAAGGGCTGGTCAACGTCGCTATCGGCGTGGCCGGGCTTTCGCCCCTGCGCAGCTACGTAGGTTCGCGCGATCCCCAAGGTTTTCCGCTTCAAGCGACCATCGAAGCGCTCGCCGACGAGGTGGGCGCGGCAGCCGGGCTCGTCTCGAGCAAGCTCAATCGCACGCCGGCCGTGCTGGTGCGAGGCATCCTTTATGAGGCGGGAGACGGCTCCGCTCGGGACCTCATGCGGGCGCCTGAACGCGACATGTTCCGATGACGCCCCTCCTTTTCCACAGCCGGGATGGCGCAATCGACGGTCGCGCGGGTGGGGGGGAACTACTCTTGCCGCAATCACGTCGCGTAGGACAAGCGCCCACACTTAAAGCGCGCTACGCTCTTTTTCCTCTGCGCGTGCTCTCGTTCTCCACAAAAAGACCGTTCAGTTCTTGGTCGATGGCGACGAAGCCACGTGTCAAAAGAAGTCCACCCTGCCGCGGGATCCGCTAAAGAGCGTCCGTGTGTCCAAAAGAGACCGTAAGACTGAGCCGCGCATGAGACGAACTCGCGAGCTGAAACAGGAGCTGGAAGTGCCGCACGAAGGCGCCTCTGAAGTGTTCTTCAAATATCAAGAAGTCAGCCGCGCGCGTTCAGGCGACCTCTTGACCGAAACGATGGACGACTCATTGTCGCTCGACATCGAGCCGCTCGAGTCCGTTGCGCCTCCCGCGCCTGCCGAGAGCAAGCACGATGACGTGCCCGCCGATTCGGGACCGAAGCCGTTGCGCCACGACTCTGGCAGCCAAGCCGAGTCGAAGAGCACGGATCCGGTGCGCATCTACCTGCGCCGCATCGGCAGCGTCGCGCTGCTCACTCGCGAAGGCGAGGTCGAGCTGGCCAAGCGCATGGAGGAGGGCGAGCACACCATTCTCACCGCGATCTTGAACTCGCCCGCCCTCGTGCGCGAGATCTTGAAGCTCGGCGAGGATGTGCGCGGCGCCAAATGCCGCGTCTCCGACCTCATCGACGAGGAAGAGCGCGACAACGACGACGACGAAGGGCTCGACGAACGAGCGGCGGAAGAACGCCTACTCGGCCTCATGGGCAAAGTGCGCGTACTCTGCAAAAACAGCGACGATTTGCGGGAGCAGCAGCTCTCCACCGTCGGGACCGAGCGAAAAGCGCTCGAGGTACGCATCCAGGAAAACCGCGAGAAGATGGTGGGCATCCTGGTCGAGATGCGTCTCAACAAGAAGACCATCAACCGCCTCGTCAACAAGATCCGTGTCCTCATCCAAGAGGTTGAAGAAGGGGCGCCGACCCACGCCATGCCCGATTCGATCCCGCCCCCCGCTTTTGCACCGCGCAAGGCCGGCAAGCGACCGATCGCCGACAAGGCCAAGAGCAGCGGCCTGCGCGAGCTCCACGCCACGTATGCCGCCATCAAGACGGGGCAGGAGATCGCGACGCGCGCCAAAGCGCAGCTCGTCGAGGCGAACCTCCGACTCGTCGTCTCCATCGCCAAGAAATACCGAAACCGCGGGCTGCAGTTTCTGGATCTCATCCAGGAAGGCAACCTCGGGCTTATCCGTGGCGTGGAGAAGTTCCAATACAGCCGCGGGTACAAGCTCAGCACGTACGCAACGTGGTGGATCCGTCAGGCGATCTCGCGGGCCATCTCCGACCGCGCGCGGACCATCCGCATCCCGGTGCACATGGTCGAGACGACCAACAAGCTTTTGCGCTTGAGTCGCTCGTTCGTCCAGGAGTTCGGGCGTGAACCGACGCCGCAAGAGCTCGCCGACAAAATGGGCGTGCGCGTCGAGGTGATTCGCAAGGTTTTCGAAATCACCAAAGAACCGCTCAGCTTGGAGACCCCGGTCGGCGACGAAGGGGATACCATGCTCGGGGATTTCATCGGCGACACGAGCCTCCCCTCGCCAGCCGACGTCGTGCTCGACGCCGACCTTGCCGAGCAGACGCAGAAGCTTTTGCAGACGCTGACGCCGCGCGAGCAGAAGGTGCTCCGGATGCGTTTCGGCATCGAAGAGAAGGCCGAGCACACCCTCGAAGAAGTGGGGCAGGAATTTTCGCTCACGCGCGAGCGTATCCGCCAGATCGAGGCGAAGGCGCTGCGCAAACTGGCGCATCCCGTCCACGCCAAACGCCTGCGATCCCTCATCGAGAGCTGACGGAGCGATCGCCGCCCGAGGCGGCCCTTGGCGCGGCGCCCGGGAGTGCTAGTACATGCGGCGATGGGACGCATTGGTGGCGGTGAACTCCTTCTGATTCTGGCGATCGCGCTCCTCATTTTCGGCCCGAGTAAGCTCGCCGACATGGGCAAAGGGCTGGGTGAGGGGCTGAAAAACTTCAAAAAAGGGCTCTCCCACAACGACGTGGAGGGCGAGCCCAAGCCGGACGAGGCGCCCGCGGCGGCCCCCGAGCCACCGAAAGCGCTGCCCGCCGGCGTCGTCCCTCCCGCCGAAGTTGCGTCTACGACCGGCGCCGGCGAGACCTCGGTGACGACGGCGGCCAAGCCCGGCGAATAAACGCGTAAGCGAAGCAGCGCTGCGAACGGGACGCGTTAGTCGCGCTCGCAGATGACGGCGAGGGCTTCCGTGCACGCGACGTCGGCCCACATGCTGGTAAAGCGCATGCGCACGCATTCTCCCGTGTAGTTCGGTTCTTTGTCGGCGTCGCTGTACGAGTCCCAGTTGCGGTAGGCGAGCGTTTCGTTCGTGATCCAGTAAAACGAGGACTCTGCCTGGGGCGAGTTCGTCGGACGTCGCAGGCCGATCCAGCGATCCTGCGCGGAAAGCAGTCCGGCGACGATCCCTTGCTCGCCTGCGCTCGTGATCGTGACGAGGTGAGCTGGAGCCTCGCACGTCGTCGTATTGGCGGTGTTCCAATCGACGGCGACGCTCCGTGCGTAATAGCAGTGCCCTTGGTAGACGGTGCCGTTCACGGCGGCGCAGTCGAACGGGGCATCGACGGCCATATCGACGACGGGACTATCGCGCTGGACGTCCGGGGGGCGATTGACGTCGGAAGCATCGGCGACAGACGAGCCGCTCGCACCTCCGGTCGCGCCGCCCGTTCCGCCGGCCGTACCTCCCGATCCGGCCATTGCACCACCGGAGCCGGTCGCGCCGCTTGCACCTCCGGTCGCGCCGCCCGTTCCGCCGGTGCCCCCGGTCGCGCCGCCCGTGTCACCCGATGTATCGGCGCTGGCGTCGGGCGTCTTTCCGCTTGTTCCGCCGCTACCGGCCGAACCTCCGTTGCCCGAACCGCCGCCCTCGCCGGCCGAGCCTGCTGCCGCGCCGGACCCACCGGATCCACCCTGGCCCCCGCTTGCCCCTGCGCCACCGGCACTTCCGGACACGCCTCCCGCGCCACCGGACCCACCGGTCGCTCCACCGGAGCCGCCCTTTCCGGCGCCTCCGGTCGTCGTCGTCGTCGATCCGGCCCGCCCCGCGCTGCCGTCGGGGGCCGACGCGTCTTTGCCCGCGCCGCCGTGCCCGTCTTGGCCGGCATCGTCGACCGGAGGGCTCAGACCTTCGAATTGGTCGAAGTCGTAGGTGCAACCGCCCATCAGCGAAACCGTGGCCAACCTCGCGAGCGCACGGAGCCTGGTCAAGCGCAACCCGCTAGCCCAGTTCATTTTAGAAGTGACCCCCGTAGGTGACCATTGCGCCACTGGTCGAGACGGAGGCGGAAGGCCCCCGTTTTTTCCACCAACGAGTGGCTGCCGAGTACCATCAGCGTTGCGCCGACGCCGAGGCCCGTGAGACCCGCGGCCAAAACCGATGTTGGCCGCGGTTTGCAACATGCGTCCTCCCTCGATGTCGCTGCGGTGCGCTTCGTCCGTACAAGGAGCGTCGCCGCAATCGGTGTGAGTTGGTCGTAGGCGTTTTTCGCTTCGAGCCCCGCGATCGCGAAAAGCGCCAATCCGACGAGGCCGACGCCTTCCGCGACGTAGCCCGCCGTGCGCAAATCCGAGCCGTCGTCCGCGCCGTCACTTGCCGGCGGCTGAGCCGAGCTCTGCTCTCCTGGCGCGCCGGTGGCGAAGGGCGCAAGTCGCGGCAAGGAGAGCGAACCAAGAGGGCCGTGGCCCGCGGGCAGCGCGTAAGCGATGGGGGCGGCGACTGCGGCCGACGCTTCCGACTCCTCCGACGACGTGACGCTTGCCTCGTCGCCCGTCGGCGAGCCGAACAGCGACGACAAGGGGTCGTGCGCGCGGGCCTCCTCTGCCCAAGCCGAGGACGTGGGCGCGGCGATTGCGCAGAGCGTCACCCAGGTGAGCAGTGCGTGTGGAAATCGGGGGAGACCGCTTTGCATTGCCGCTATCGAAAACGGAACAGTGAACGATGAAGAGCGCGAGTAGACGCTAGAGAATTCAGCTCCGCCTT
>DATHEQ010000015.1:0-13950 GCA_035318505.1 Polyangiaceae bacterium
ATCAACGACCTCACCGACCCGAAAACCCTCGCTCACCTGCTCAAGTACGACAGCGTGCATCGCACCTTCCGCGCCGCCGAAGTCGGTGCCAAAGAGGGCGCGATCTCGGTGGGCGGCAAAGACATCAAGGTCCTTGCCATCAAAGATCCCAAAGAGCTGCCCTGGAAGTCGCTCGGCGTCGACATCGCCCTCGAGTGCACCGGGCTCTTCACCGACAAAGAGAAGGCCGCCGCGCACATCGACGCCGGCGCCAAGAAGGTCATCATCAGCGCGCCCGCCAAAGGGCAGGACGCGACGCTCGTGCTCGGCGTCAACGACAGCGTCTACGATCCCCAAAAACACCACATCGTCTCCAACGGCTCGTGCACGACCAACTGTCTTGCGCCCGTCGCCAAGGTCGTGCTCGACAACTTCGGTATCAAGCGCGGACTCATGACGACCATTCACTCGTACACCAACGACCAGGCGATCTTGGACATCCCCCACCGCAAGGGCGATCTTCGCCGCGCGCGCGCCGCCGCGGTGAGCATGATCCCCAGCACGACCGGCGCGGCCAAAGCGCTCTCCGAAGTCATCCCCGAGCTCAAGGGCAAATTCGATGGCGGCGCCGTACGCGTGCCGACGATGGACGTCTCGCTCGTGGACCTCACGGTCGAAACGGAAAAGCCCATCACCAAGGATTCGATTCACGCCGCCATGAAGAGGGCGTCGGAGTCCGGCCCCATGAAGGGCATCCTCTATTACACCGACGAGCAGCTCGTCTCGAGCGACTACATTGGGCACCCCGGCTCGTCGATCTTCGACTCGACGATGACCGCCGTCCTCGGCGACACCTTCGCCAAGCTCTTCAGCTGGTACGACAACGAGTGGGGCTTCGCCAATCGCATGGCCGACCTCGCCGTGCTCATGGCGAAAAAAGGCTTCTAAACAGCGCGACCGTCGCGACGCGCCTTTCCGGATTCACAGGGAGGCGGGGAGACGGGGAGAGAGAAGAATAGGTTTTCTTGGGCGGCTCTTCGACTGGTAGAAAAACGAAAACTCCCCGTCTCCCCGCCTCCCTGTGAAAAAATCTGAAGGTTTTATCCTGTAGGAGTTTTTTGGATGGGCATGCTCGACGGTATTAAGACGATCGGTGATTTGAAGCTTGATGGTCGGCGGGCGTTCATTCGCGTCGACTTCAATGTGCCGCTCGATGGCACGACGGTGACGGATGACACGCGCATTCGCGAGGCACTGCCCACGATCAAGTTTGCGCTCGAGGCGGGGGCGCGCGTCGTTCTCGCTTCGCATCTCGGACGACCGAAACCTGGCAAGACCGAGGGGCTCAGCTTGGAGCCCGCCGGTCAGCGCCTTTCCGAGCTCGCTGCCACTGAAGTCCATCTACCCGAAGACTGCGTGGGCGACGCCGCCAAGAAGGTCGTCAAAGACCTGCGGCCCGGGCAAATCTGTCTTCTCGAGAATCTCCGCTTTCATCCCGAAGAGGAAAAGGACGACGACGCCTTCGCGCGGCAACTCGCCGAGCTCGCCGACATCTACATCAACGACGCGTTCGGTGCGTGTCACCGCGCGCACGCCTCGGTCCACGCGCTGCCGCGCCTCATGCGCGAGCGCGGCTGCGGCTTCTTGATCGAAAAGGAGATCAAGGCGCTCGGACGCCTCGTCACCGATCCGGGCCGGCCCTACATCGCCGTCCTCGGTGGCGCGAAAGTCTCCGACAAGATCGACGTGGTCGAAGCGCTTCTCGCGCGCGTCGACGTGCTTTGCATCGGCGGCGCCATGGCCAACACTTTCCTCGCCGCGCGCGGCGTCAACGTGCAGGCCTCGAGGATCGAAAAAGACAAGCTCCCCCTCGCGCGCACGCTCCTCGACAAAGCGCGCTCGCAAAAAGTCGCCGTCCTTCTGCCCGAAGACGTTGTCGTCGCGTCCGGGCTCGACGCGACCTCCGGTCAAACCGTCGACGCCGCCGCCATCCCCGCCGGCATGATGGCGCTCGACATCGGCCCGCGGACCGTGAAGCTCTTCTCCGACAAGTTCCCCGCCGCACAAGCCATCTTCTGGAACGGCCCCATGGGGCTCTTCGAGAAAGCGCCCTTCGCGAGCGGCACCATGAACCTCGCGCGCGCCATGGCCGCCGCTCCCGGTTTCACCGTCGTCGGCGGCGGCGACAGCGCGGCCGCCGTAGCGCAAGCAGGGCCGGAGATCGCCGGCCAGTTCAAACACATTTCGACCGGTGGCGGCGCTTCGCTCGAGCTGCTCGAGGGCAAAAAACTGCCCGGCATCGAAGTGCTGCGCACGGCCGAAGAAGGCTGAAGCGCGCGCACCCGCCGCAACTGGAAGGCCCGCCGTTCCGAGAGGGTGGCGATGCGCGCCACGCCTGCCTTGACGATCAGACCAGACCAGACCAGACTTGGTCCGATGAAGGTGATCAACATCCAGGCCGCGAAGACCCACCTCTCACGCCTCCTCGAGGAAGCGGCCGCCGGCGAGGAAATCGTGATCGCGAAGGCGGGCCGTCCGTACGTCAAGCTCGTGCCCTGCGTGCCGTCGACCACCACTCGCTCCCTAGGCGGCTGGGAAGGGAAGGTCGAGATCGCCGACGATTTCGACCAGCCAAGTCCCGAGATCGAAGCGCTTTTCGAGGGTGGGTCCCCTGCTTCGCGGACAGGAACCCCTCGAAAAACTCCCGCTCGTCCATCAAGCCGCAAGAAGAACGCTTGAGCCTCCTGCTCGACACGCATGTCCTTCTCTGGTGCCTCGGCAACCCCGACCGACTGCGCCGCGAGACGCGCAAGAAAATCGAAGCTCCCGCGCAGATGGTGTTCGTCAGCGCCGTCTCGGCCTGGGAAATCGAATTGAAGCGCGCGCTGGGCAAGCTCAAGGCTCCGAGCGACCTCGGCGAGCAGCTCGAAAAGAAGCGATTCACCGAGCTTCCCGTTCACCTGCGTCACGCGCGCGCGCTTGGTTCGTTGCCCGATCACCATCGCGATCCGTTCGATCGCATGCTCATTGCCCAGGCCATGACCGATGGACTCGTGATCGTCACCGCCGACGATCGAATCCGGAGCTATCCCGTGCGGACGTTGGCCGCCTAAGAGGGACCCACCAATCCGGCGTTGCACCCCCCACCAAAACGGGCGAAAAGACGCTGGACCGAAGAGGAGAAACCATGAATCCCGCACGACGCCCGCTCATCGCCGGCAATTGGAAGATGCACCACGGTGGCGCCTCCGCCTGCACCCTCGCCGCCGAGATCGCCAAACGAACGGCCTCCTACGACAAGGTCGACATCGTCGTCGCCCCGCCGTTCACCGCCCTCGCCGCGTGCGCGCACGAGCTCGAATCAACGCGCGTCGCCGTCGCCGCCCAAAATCTCCACGCCAAGGACAGCGGCGCCTTCACCGGCGAAATCTGCGCCCCCATGCTCCTCGAATCAGGCGCCAAGTGGGTCATCATCGGCCACAGCGAACGAAGGCAGTACTGCGGCGAGACCGACGCCTCGGTCGCCGAGAAGGTCACCACCGCGCTCGCCAAAGGATTGCGGCCCATCGCCTGCGTCGGTGAGACCCTCGCCGAGCGCGAAGCCGGGAGCACCCTCGCCGTCATCTCGCGGCAAATCAATGCCTTCGCGAAGATACTGGCCGGCCAAACGGGCGTCGGCGTCATCGCCTACGAACCCGTGTGGGCGATCGGCACCGGCAAAGTCGCGGGACCGGAGCAGGCGCAAGAAGTCCACGCCGCCATCCGCGCCCAGCTCGCCAAGATCGGCAAAGAGTTCGCCGAAAAGACGCGGATTTTGTACGGCGGCAGCGTGAAGGGGTCGAACGCCGCTGGGCTCTTCGGCTGCGCGGACATCGATGGCGCGCTCGTCGGCGGCGCATCGCTCGATGCCGCGGATTTCGCAGCGATTGCCGCGGCCGCGCAGGCGATTGCCGCGAAGGCGTGAGCGTGTAGCGGGGATTTTGCGCGGCGGCGGCGGATCGCCATCCATGAAATTTCGTAGCTAAGCTACGATTTTTCATGGATACTGATGGAGATGGCCATTGCTCGCCCGGAACATACTGACCGGCTTCGTTCGCTGTTACGACAGTTTCCCGTCGTCGGACTGATCGGCCCTCGCCAGGTTGGAAAGACCACGCTGGCCCGAACGATCACGAGTGCGTGGAAGGGTGAGACGACCTTTTTCGATCTCGAGGATCTCGGCGATCGGGCTCGATTGGCCGATCCGATGCTTGCGCTTCGGGCGTTGCGTGGCCTCGTCGTGATCGACGAGATTCATCACGTGCCGCAGCTTTTTGGCTCCCTTCGGGTCCTCGCCGATAGGCCTCGTCGTCCGGCGCGTTTTCTCGTGCTGGGCAGCGCGTCGCCGGAGCTCCTTCGTCAAAGCGCCGAGTCCCTGGCCGGGCGCATCGCGTACCATGAGCTCACGCCTTTTTCGTTGCTCGAGGTGGGGGCGAAGAACACGGAACGTCTCTGGCGCCGCGGCGGATTTCCAGCCTCCTACATCGCGCGCTCGGAGAAAGACTCGGCCACCTGGCGAAAGGCGTTCGTTCGCACATTCCTCGAGCGAGACATTCACAGCTTCGGCCTGAGGCTCCCACCCGCCACTTTGGAGCGCTTTTGGGCGATGGTCGCGCACTATCACGCCCAGACGTGGAACGGCTCAGAGCTGGCGCGCGCGTTCGGTGTCTCGGACGCTACCGTCCGCGGGTACCTCGATACCCTCACCGCGACGTTCGTCATCCGGCAACTTCGCCCTTGGTCAGAAAACGTCGGCAAGCGGCAGGTCCGCTCACCCAAGGTGTTCATCGCCGACACTGGTCTCCTACACACGCTGCTCGGCATTGCCGATCAGACCAATCTCGAGCGCCATCCGAAAGTAGGCGCCTCGTGGGAAGGATTTGCCCTATCTCAAGCGGTGGCCGCCCTCGGAGCAGAACCGGAAGAGTGCTACTTCTGGGCCACCCACCAGGGAGCGGAGCTCGACCTTCTCGTGGTCCACGGGCAAAGACGACTCGGCTTCGAGTTTAAGCGGTCGAGCGCGCCGGCAATGACTCGTTCGATGCATATCGCTCTTGCCGACCTGCATCTCGAATCAATCGATGTGATTTATCCTGGGGAGCACACGTTCCTACTCGCAGAAAAGGTTAGGGCCGTCGCCTGCGCCGATGTTGTGCGCGAAATTGCGCCCCTCGCACGCAGGCCTGCACACCGAGGCCCCAAAGGCGCGAGGATGAGCATCAGGCGAGCACCGTAACGTCGATTTCTTCCGCCCGGCAACCTAGCCGGAAATTTCCCTGGCTGGGAGCGGCGCCCCGTCCAAAAGTAGGGTAAGAATGGCCCCCTAGAACCGCGCCATGGCCACCCTGCTCAGCATTGTCCACGTGTTTGTCTGCATGTTTCTCATCCTCGTCGTCCTGCTGCAGCAAGGACGAGGCGGCGGGCTCGGCAGCGCGTTTGGCGGCGCCAGTCAGCAGGTCTTCGGCGGGCGCGGCGCGGGGAATTTCATGACGCGGGTGACGTGGGGCTGCGCGATGGTGTTCATTCTGACGAGCGTGAGCTTGGCGTACATCGCGAGCTCGGGTGACCGGAGCCTCAAGGCGCGCCAGGGCGAGACGTCAGGGCAGAAGCCGTAGTTTGAGCAAGCAGTCAGTGGCGCCCGGGACGATCAACTAAGGTTGATGGTGCAAAGATGATCCGTACTTGGGCTCTTGGGATCGCCGTGCTCTCTTCGGGTTGTGGCGGTGCCGGCACGTCTGCGCCCAGCGATGATGGAGAGGTGTTGGCATTTGCCAGCCACTTTCAAAACTACAGACAGTGGGAGTCTTTCCTGACGGGTGAGGATCCGATCGACGGCAGCCCCCACGTCGCGGGGAGGCATACGGTTTATCTGAACAAACGACCGCCCCATGGCAGCACGTCATTTCCAGTCCTCACGATCATGGTCAAGGAAATCAAAACGGACGACCCGGCAAAAACCGAAATCGTCGCCCGCGCCAAGCGCGCCGGCACGTACAATTCTGCTGGCGCCGTAGGCTGGGAATGGTTCGAGCTTGCCCCCGTGGGCGAGAACGGCGTGAGCATTGTCTGGCGCAACGTTTCGCCACCCGTCGGCTCCGATTCGTATCTCGGCGACCTGAAGGGTGGATGCAATGCTTGTCATCACGGTGATGATACGCAGTCGATCTTGAGTGCGCCTCTTCAGCTTTCTCAATTCTAATTCGATGGGTGGGTTTCCAGGGGCAGGAGATTTTCGACGCGGGCAGTTACGCTCCTCCCAACCAGCGTGAGAACTCGCGCGATTCCAGAGTCTCCCTCGAGCAACGCATTCGCATCAATTGCTCGATCGGCGAGCGGAGTTCCATCAATCGCCAGAATCTCGTCTCCTACTCGGATCTGTTGTCGTTCCGCGTCGCTACCGGGAAAAACACGACGAACCTTGACGTTACCTTTTCGGTCAAGCGCGCGTCCGAGCTCGATTCCGACGCGTCGATAGCGATCTGCATTTCGTGCCGCGTGGTAGCGGCGCAAACGCAGTTCGCGGCCAGCATAATCCACGACCACGTCGAAATTGCGCAAGAACGACGCGCCTAGGAGCCCATCCACCGAGCGGTTTAGCTCAGTGCTCAGATCGTCGAGATGCGCATCAATGCTCTCGCTCGAAGCGGCCAACGGTTCTGCGATCACCGTGCCCTCGCCTAGCGAGACGGATCGCAGCCGAAAGATGGTTCCGGTCGTAGGCGCGTCGACGCCAGAGACGAAAGCCTCGACGGTGCTCCTTTCATCATTGGCCAGCGCCCGAAAAACGGACCGACACAGGCAAATCCAATTTGCGCCGGTATCCAGCAATAGGTGAAGGCTTCGCCCCTCCACCTCGGCGTTGATCACGATTCGAGTAGCGGGAAACGCTACATCGCCGACGGGATGGGGGAAGGAGTGCCTTCCCCCGCCCTCGAGAGCAAAGGCTATCCGAACCGGTTCAGCTGCGTCCGCCGGCGTTGTCTCCGCTCCGATTCCAACCGCCGGTGCTCGATAGTCGAGCGCAAGCAGCGAGCTCCCCCACGAGGAGAACCCCGCGATGCCGCCCGTAACGCCGCCATTGGGGGCCGATGGTAGATTTCCATCGAACGGAACAACCGGCGCGTCCGCGAAAATAGCTCCCCCGAGCGAGAGGCTCCGAGCGCGAGCGTCGCCGCGCGGCAGAACACCGCGCAAGAGGCGCGGAGACAAAATCGTAAATGGCGATCCCGTATCGACGATCACCAACGATCTCGCTCCACCCTCTATCTCGGCCGGAATCCAAAGGACATCGCCCAGCGTGGTAGCGGAAGTGATTGCAGCCTGTACGACCGTCGCTGGCGCGGCGATCGGTTGCTCCCGGCACCCCGCCGACAACGACGAAGCCGTCCACAGCACAAGCCTCACCAATGACCGTCGTAGCATTCCCCTCTTCGACAGAAATGCGGGTGGGAGCGATTGGAGCGGACGTATCCTGTCGACAAGGCCGCCCCAATTGCGATCATGACCTAAATGGCTCAAAGAGCAGAATTATCGATAATGAAATTGTAAGCCGTCGAATCCATCATGGCGCCGAAGTTGTAGTCGCCCGGCGGCGATCCGGTCGTGCCCCAATAGCCGGCGTTGATCCCGACCACTGCATAGGTAGTGCCCCCAACCCAACGTGTGACGGGAGCTCCCCGCTCGCCCGGTCCGGTGTCGATGCTATGAAAAAGGTACCATGGGTACTCGGATGTCGTCAGTGTATTGCCACTTCCGGAAAACTCACCAGGATAGG
This sequence comes from Polyangiaceae bacterium, assembly GCA_035318505.1. Taxonomy (GTDB): domain Bacteria; phylum Myxococcota_A; class Polyangia; order Polyangiales; family Polyangiaceae; genus DASWDH01. Next base: position 7,793 of record DATHEQ010000015.1, read on the forward strand.
GAGATTTGTCCAGGGGAAAGCCGGTTAGCTTCACCAAAAGCCCATTGGCATTCGCTACGGAAACGATCATTAGCCCTTTCCAGCCAGTGCTATTGCCAACGAAATCGTCGCAGCCCGACAATTCGAACACGGCATAATCTGCGTACCCGACTCCTCCGTTGTAATCTGCCGGAATCGTCACAGAGTAACAGCCATGCTCGCCGTACGGAGAGGGTTCGGATTGGCTGCTGTCGGCGGCCGGTATCAAAAGGGGCAGAGGCAGCCAGCCGCTCTGGTCATATACGCATCCAGCCGAGCTTATGATCGTCGACGGCCCCACGATCGTCCCGCTGCAACCCGTGTCGAGCCAAACTTCGGTACGATTCGGCCAGATGGTAGGAGTGCTCGCATAAAAGCGAGTGTCTGATCCGATAACCGCATGCACCGAGCGGGAAAGCGAATCTCCCGGTGGGCCCTCGTACGATGCCGTCATTTCCGTACCTTTGGCGGACTTCACTTTGGCAGCCAGCTCGTAATCCGGAGCTCCTAGATACTCGTTTCCCTTATGCAGTGTGCGCGGTCGTAAATGTTCGGCAAGTTCGTCAATGGACATCGACGCGACGTCGGGCATCGACCGCCGAGGCACGATTTCGGCATTCGCTTTTGCGCTCGAAGGCGGCGTGCGCCGCAGCGTACTTCGCGGCGCGATATCGCGTGAGCTCAATCGACGCTGCCACTCCAGCCTTTTGCCTTTTGTGTTCACGATCTGCGCTGGAGCATCCAGTCGAACCTCATTCGGATCGGCAATTGCCTGACCATCCGCAGGGGCTCCGCTGCTGCACCCGCCGCACGCAAATGCGACGACCCATCCCATCACCATTGTTGTTCGTAGCATCGTTTATCTCCTCGATCTCTTTCACGATGAAAATGACGAGAACCTGCGGTTGACGATGTCGCACTTGCTGTTGTCATGCTAGTGAGTTCAATTAACAATTGCGGGTACAAAGATCGATGAGGCAAACTGTCACGACAACGCGCTCATTCTTTTGCAGGTTCTGTGGCAAATAGGCCGCGCGACTACCGTCAAACCATCCATCGCTTAAATGCACCAGCGGATGCCGGCGGGATGCTCGATGGGCGTTACAAATCGACTGAATGATCGACGATGAAGTCGTACATGGCCGAATCGAGGATTCGCCCGTAATTATGCGTCACCTGATTGCCGAGATGAATACCGGTAACCTGATAATTGCCCGCAGCGGCGCTCCACTCCAGGATGGGCGTGCCGCTTTGCCCGGAGGACGTGTAGATGTGCGGAGCAACCGTGTAGAGCAGATGCCCTTGCTGCTGCATCCACCCGCTTGCTTCGCAGAGCTGGGGCCAAGGACATTGCGGCGCGTCGGTCGGATATCCGGCGATCGTCACCCAGTCGACGCTACCGTTCCCGCCGAAGCTGCTGCCCAGCGTCAGCACTTCGGACGCCATCCACGATCGGGCGTAGAAGAACTCGTCTCCCCAATCTGATGTCCAAGACGTCGATTGCGGACAAGCCGAGATGTCGACGACGGCGTAATCGTAAACGTCCGAACCGTCCGGCCGAAACTCGTCGGGGAAATAGGCGGCGGCGCAGTCGTAAACCGACCATGGGCCAAAATGAGTCGGTTCGTCGACATCGGCGCTGTCGTATCCCGTCGCCAGCCATAGCGGTTGATGGAATTCCTCCCCCGGCCGATCGCGGCGCCATATGCAATGCGCAGCGGTCAGAATGGTGTTGACTCCCAATAGCGCACCAGAGCATCGGCCGGTGCGCCCGTTTTCATTTTGAAAACGCAGCGCAACGTGGCCCGACCAGGGGAATGTGGAGTTGTCCGTTTGCGGAACCCGATTGTCGTCTATTTCGACAGCGACCGGATCCACCGTTCGCGCGCCCTCTTCGGCAGTGGGCGCGTCGAGCGCGCAACCCAAGGGCGCAGTGATGAATGGAAGCAGAACAACCCAGCCTTGGCGATATGCTTTCATGCGCCGATCATAAAAAGGACAAAGATCGAGTTCAAGCGACGATTCGGATTTCACTTTACAATGCTGTGTCGTAACAGTGCGGTTGGGGACGAGTTGTCTCATTGGGCTTTGTGCCGATTCGTTGGAGCTCGTGCAATGACGGACAATGGTTGGAAGGTGTTCAAGTCCGTGGGCTCGTGTTCGGTGGAACCGAGGAGAAGGACGGTCGCGCACGCGGGAATCCGTTGTGAGGGACTGCCGAAGGGCGACGCCGGCGCATCGTCGACTTGGGCAAATTTCCCCGGCCGGCAAGACCTCGGTTCGAAGAGCAGAATTATCGCGCATTCGGCAAGTCGTGAAGCCCGATCGACTCGACCGGCGGCATCGTCGCCCCGCCCTGTTCACGACCTGCTAGGCGTTCGGCGCCCGCGGATGGTACGCATCGAGCGATGGTCCGAAGGCTCGGGGTGTTCTTTCCGCCCATTGCAGGGTTGATGCGGACCATGTTTGAATTGATAAAGACAGCGCCGCGCGTTCATGCGTTGGGGGTGGCACTTGATGCGAGGATAGAGGCGCAAGGAAAGCGAGCGAATTGCGCCGCGCTTCGACTGCCACCAGCGATGCCGTGCGAGATTCGATTCGAACGGGTGAGCTTCGCGTATGGCGAAGTATCGGTACTCAACAACGTGTCCTTCGTTTGGAAGCCGGGCGAAGTGCTGGGCATCCAAGGGCCGAATGGCTCGGGAAAGAGCACGCTGCTCAAGTTGATGCTCGGATTGATCGAGCCGACCGAGGGGCGGATCTTGGTGGGCGGCGTGGACCTGCGGGAGATTGATTTGACGGCATGGCGGAGGAGGATCGTGTATTTGCCGCAGCGACCGTATGTGCCGGAGAAGGCGACGGTGATTGAGGCGATGAGGTTGAGCGCGCCGGGGCTGGGCGAGGACGAGGCGCGCAAGGGTTTGGAGGAGATGGGGGTTTGGGAGCGGTTAGTAGGGCATCGAAAGGGCGTGGCGCACGAGTCAATTGCACTTCAGACGATGGTCAGCACGCTGTCGGTCGGTACCCGTCAACGTATGATGTTGGCCCGGATCGTCGGCGCGAAGTCACCATCGATTGTCATGGACGAGCCGGATGAGAACCTCGACGCGCAGGCTCGCGGCCCGCTGATGAGACGCGCAAAAGAGAGGCATGCGGCTCGAGGAATTGTCGTTGCCACGCATGATGCGCAGGTTCTCGCGGTCTGCGGAACGACCGTGGCGCTGGGGTGAGGAAAGGTCGCGTGCGGCCTCCTCATGCCTGTGCCCCTGGATGAAAGGACGCAACTCGTTGGGGCCTGTGCCGAAAGGCAGGTCGGGTCGCGGCGCCACAGATGCCGCTCCAACATGACAGGCTGGACGCCTACCCATGCAGCGACTCGAGAGCTTTCTTCCCTGGCAGTCTTGGGGTATGTCGGAGCACCGATCCAGGGGGCGCCTACGATCCACGAAGGTCCCTTTCGTCCCGGCGATTCTTGTGACGAATACCAGTAACTCAATCCGACGTTACTTCTGCGGAAGGGCGCCATGACTCTTTTATTGGGAAGAGACGGCAACCATTTCAAACCCGCTGCACAAGCAACGCAAGACGTGAGCTGATGGACCTGCGCCCCTCGTCGAGGGAACGCCGCCGATCGCCTACGCCGCGCGGCCGCGACGGATAGGCTTGATGCCGCGTACGGCGGAGCCAACCGTCCGCTCCGCGGTACGCAGGTCGAAGGCCTGCTGCAAGTTGAGCCAGAACTCCGGTGAAGTTTTGAACGCACGGGCGAGACGCAGCGCCGTATCGGCCGTGACAGCTCGCTTCTCTGCCACAATCGCGCTGATGCGGTTGGCTGGCACGCCAAGCACCTGCGCGAGTGCGTTGCCACTCAGGTTGAGCGGAGCGAGGTACTCCTCGCGAAGAATCTCACCGGGGTGAATGGGTCGCATTTCGTTCTTCATGACGTCCTCGAGCTCGCGGGTCAATGATAGTCAACAAGGTCGACGTCCCCCGGGCCTTCGGACGTCCAGCGAAAGCAAAGGCGGTACTGATCGTTTACGCGGATTGAATGCTGTCCCTGTCGCCCCTTCAGCGCTCTAGCCGGTTGTTCGGAGGCGAAGATAGGTCGCCCAGCGTCGAGGCCGAGTCGAGGAGCTGTAACTTACGTTCGATGATGGATTGCAGGTTCGCGAAACGTTTGGATCGTTGCCCCTCGAATATGCGACGCGCCTCGCCGCTGCGGAACGAGCGGATCACGAAGATACCGTACCCAATGTATGTTGTACGTCAAGCGTACAATTGGCGCCGACTCGGTGGGACAAGAAGTCCCAGAAAAACGTCTCTCCGATTGACGTGGCACGGTCAGCCTCAGGGCCCGGCGGCGGTGCCCCTCTCGGTCATTCCCGAAAGTCCGAGCTCGGTCCAAAGCATCGAGACGTCGACGCGCTCCGCGGCGGGAGCGCGGCTCTCCATATTCTCCATCTCTTTCAAAAGCAGCACGACTTCCTTGCGCTTGCGTGGCTTCGACGCGGCCTCACGAGGCGTCATGCCGGCGAGTGCAGGAATGGGGGTGTCCAGCCACTCTCGCAAATGCCGGCGTTTGAAATCGCGCAAGACTTCGAGCAATTCGGGAGGGAGGTGGCGTCTTGTTCGTCGGTCGCGCGGCGCGGACCAGCCGAACGCGCTTCGCGGAGCAAGACCTCCGGATCTTGATGGTCGCGCACCCGATGCCGCGCGAGACCCTCGAGAGCGCACTCCACCTTCGCTCGCAGATCCTCGGCGCGGCGGATGGAATTGGTCTCGAGAACGAGCGCGCCTGACGTAGGACGGTTCGCCCGACCACGGTCTTGTCCCAGCTCTTGTGCATCGCATTGCCCGGCCGATGAAACGTGAAAACACGTTCGCCGCTCGCTTCCGTCTCCTCGTCATCTTCAGCGAGCACGGCTAGCTTGGCTTCGATTATCCGCCTATCCGTGGCGGCGAAATCGAATCGATCGTTGGTCAAGAGCAGCGGATCGCCGTCCGCGTTGTGCAGCTTGGGCGGGGTCGACATCGCAACGTCTTGGAGCCGGACGGCTTGCTCCCACATAAAAGTCCAGCCTTGAGGAGGCACCTCTTCGCGCAGTCGGGCCACGGAGATCTGGGCCGAGCGAGTCCCCAGCATCCGCTGCGACCAGTCGCCGTGCTTTGGTTTTTCGCTCGGCCGCACGAAACGTGAGAGCTCGGCGGCTCAGTGGTAGACGTCATGCGTCTCGGCGAAGCGTAACGTAGACTGCCATCGGAAGCGCACGGCGCGCTTGACACCGGAGCGCGGTGGCGTGAGGCCAAGGCATGTCGACCGGGGCGCAACGATCCGTGCCCGTGTGGGAGCGGCAATTCGATCGAACTGGCGCGGCACACCCTGAGCGGAGGCGTCGAGTTCGTCGTCGATCGCAGCACGTTCTTGTCCTTCAACGGCGATCTGCTCATCGAACGCGGCGACCAGTCGAACCCCTATCGTTTTCTCGCTCTCCTTTCGCCCGAGATCGCCGAAACGATTCAGCCTGGTGCCTCCCTCGACGATTGGTCGCCGATAGTGGCTTGGGCGACGTCGTCGTCGCGTGCGCGGGCGCAGATGCGTCGCATGTCAACGAGGGCCGCGATTGGTACTTTCGGGTCGAGGGCTGCTCGAAGACCGCAGGCGTGGTTGACTCGCAGTTGCCCGCGTGGTCTTCTTTTTGGAAGGCGCTCTTTTGAGCGGAGGCGACGCGATGTTGGCGGAGGGCCGAGTTGCTCATTTGGCGATTCTCTCGCTCTGCCTTTCTTGCGGGCCGCACGAAGGAAAGCTCGTGGTCGAGCGCTGGTCCACCCTTGCCGAAGGTACATGGTCGCTGGAGCCTGGCGAGGAAAATACAAAATGGTGCAGCACCGCCATCCCGGACGAGAACATTCACATTTCGGCGATTCGTCCCATCGCGCCACCGGGAACACATCATGTCGATTTGAATTTTGCGGACGAAGATGAGTCGGACTGTACGCAGGAAAGATTCGGTCCCCTCACCATCTATGCAGCAACCCTCGGTGCTGCGGCTTTGAGAATGCCCCCTGGTGTGGCGATGTTGCTCCCGAAGGGTCGGCCGTTCGATTTGAATCTACATATCTACAATACCACGCCGGATCGG